>NZ_JBPYDE010000011.1:0-122552 GCF_051847555.1 Psychrobacter sp. 1Y4
CTCGGGGGTGTAGTGTCGTGTTTTCATCGTTGTATTCTCTCAGAATGTTGAGTCTCCGACAATCCCGGGGCGGTTCAAGGAGAAATCTGAGGATTGGCTAAGTTAAAATGTATAAAGTCTTCGATCCGTTGTAGATGCGCGGCTTTGATCGTTGAGTTTTGACTATCTGCTAGAGATAAGGTGGGTCGATGTAGAGTATGTATGATTAAGTCTAATAGTTGTTGCTCGAGAAACTGAGACTCTGTAGAGGATAATGTAAAGTTAGTGGCAAGGTGCAGAGCATGATTGATTTGATGATTAAGTAGTCTGCCCGAGCCTTGTTCAGTAGTAATGGCCTGAGCAAAATACTGCTCTATTAAACGCTGATGGTTTTCTAGTCTGGCTATCGGTACTTTTAAGACTTGTAGCTTTACCGTTTCGGTATGATAAAATTGATAAGGTTGGTGAGATAGCTCAATAAAGAACTGACCAGGGTGACAAGTTAATAACCGTTTTTGTTGTTCAAAGCACACTGAGCCATTCAGTGGAAACGTAAGCAAAATACTATCGCAAGCCTTGGATACATCCTGTCCACTACGTTGATAATGTACAGAATCCGCGATATAGCCTGAGACACCCATTTGGGTTAGGATGGCTTGTTGAAGTTGACCTGTGAACTGGTTGGGGTTTTTAACTTGTACCTTTAAGTCAAAATAGGTATCACTAATTGCGTTTTGCCAGCCATCAGCATTTAGTAAAGGCTTGATTGGTTTTTGAGTGCTACTGGTGTTATCTATATGCTCATAGAGTTTTTTGCTTATGCCTTGACTATGTTCCATTTGCATTCATCCTTAAATGCTAGGTAATAAGTTTACAGCTCTTTATTCTCTCCACTTGGTTTTCAGATTTATCTTAACAAAAACGATAAATACCCTTCTCCCATAAAGAGAGAAAGGCTGAAATAGTTATGACTATTATATCCACATTATTGAATTTTGCTCAACTTGTATGTTCCAGATTGATGCAAATCAGCTTGCCAATTAGGTTTAACCACAATAGTTGTGGTTGGCTCTTCAATCAAAGCTGGACCGGTAACAACCGCTCCTGCACCCAGTTTATTGCCATCATAAATAGGGGTTTGCATCCATTGATAAGTATGGTCATGTATCATCTTGCGCTCATCCACTTTAGCGCTCTCCACCGATCCAACTTGAGTATCTAGGGTAGGTAGCTCAGGTTTGTTGACTTTCCCAATGATTGAAACTTCTACATTGACAAGCTCTACAGCACTGTCTCGTTCATCATAAGTATACAATTCTTTATGACGCTTGTGGAAGGCTTGTAGGATATCTTCGGCTGCATTACTATCTATGTTGCCGTTTGGCACGATGACATTGCATTCATGGACTTGTCCAACGTAGCGCATCTCCATAGCGCGTTCAATTTCTATATCTTCGTCACTAAATCCATCTTCTTTAAGCTTTGTAATACCGTCTTGCTCAAGCCTTGTAAGGGTATCGTTTAATGCTTCTAGCTCAACATCTGCAGACATAATCATAATTTGAGTGGCTAGATACGAGTATTTGACATCAGAGATGATTTGTCCAAAAGCGCATAGGCAAGAAGCTGACTTAGGTACAAGTATTGTATTGATACCCATCTCCTCTGCTAGTGAGATAATATGCATACCCGCAGCACCGCCAGCACAAACTAAAGCGAAGTCGCGAGGGTCATAGCCTTTTTCGATAGTAATACGGCGAATACCATTGGCCATGTTTTGATTGACAATCGTACTAATACCATAAGCTGCATGAGGTAAATCGATATCTAAAGGCTTGGCAATATGCTCATCGATAGCAGCCTTTGCTTTATCTTCATCTAAAGTGACAATCCCGCCTAGTACGGCACCAGACTGCAAATATCCCAATACTAAGTTTGCATCGGTGACCGTCGGTAGTGTGCCACCTTTACCATAACACGCAGGTCCTGGGGTCGCGCCTGCACTTTGTGGTCCGACCTCTAACATGCCAAAGTTATTGATATGACCAATAGAGCCACCGCCAGCACCTAGGGTTTCGACATGAATCATAGGTACACCAATGCGATTGCGCAAAAAGTCAATATCGCGATTTAGACTGGTTTTGCCATCTTTTGCTAGTGTAATATCGAACGAGGTACCACCCATATCGACAGTAATTACGTTATTAATACCGAAAGGTTCAGCGATATACAATCCCGCTTGCGGGGCAGAGGCAGGCCCTGAGTTGATCGCGTTAACCGCACGCTCTTTCATGACTTCACCCAATGCAAGCCCGCCATTAGATTGGAAGTAACGTACTGGTTGATCAGCGCCAAGTTGTTTGAAGTAATCATCTATCTTATATACGTAAGATGACATAATCGGACTGAGATAGGCATTAACTAGGGTCGTTGAGGTACGCGTATATTCTTTAATCTGCGGATAGACCTCACTACCGCAGCACACAAATACATCTGGCATATGCTGCTGTATCAGCTCTTTTGCTCGTTGCTCATGTTTGGTATCGCGTATTGACCATACAAAAGAGATGGCCACGCTTTTGACGTTTTGGCGTTTTAGCTCTTCTATGGCTGCTAAAATATCGTCTTCATTGAGCTCTTCACGCTCTGTCCCATCGGCAAGTATTCGACCGCGAATAGGGAAGCGCAAATCCCGCGGCGCTATTTGCGGTGCTGGCGGGTAGCTTGCATCGTAGCGGTGGCCTTCTTCTTTATGGCCCAGACGAATCTCAATGCTGTCTTCATGACCTTCCGTACAGAGTAGTCCTACTTTTACCCCTTTCATTTGAATCAGAGCATTTAGGGCAACGGTGGTACCATTAATACATAAGTCGCAGGCTTGGATGATCTCGGTAATTGGGCGATTGAATTTTTCGGAAATCTGTTGCAGCCCGTTAGCAATCGCTTTAGTACCATCTTCAGGGGTAGAAGGGGCTTTGAATAGATGTATATCGCCCCCATTTTCAGCCAATACGAAATCGGTAAAAGTACCACCAGCATCTACGCCTAAACGAAATTCATAACTCATAATTCATCCTTAAACTTTTCTATTTTATATGTAGAGTCAGTACATCCCTGTACCAACTATGCCGCCTCTGCCCGTAATGCTTGAGTCGCTTTTTCATCTAGTTGCATGGTTTTGCTATCAATGACGACACCGTATTCTTTTGCAGCGGCAGTCACAGAGACAATCCCTTCGATGACGTCACGTAGCACCGCTTCAGGCTCACGCTCAAAAGAGCGACCAAAGCCGCCGCCACCAGGATTGGTATTCCGCGCGCGCTCTCCTGACTTAATCTCAATTACCGTATTGTGAAGATGAGTATCGGTGGTGCCACCTTCACGGAACACTTCTAATTTTCCTAACTTGAGCTCTGGAGAGATTTGCTCAGCACCGCCTGCACCCATCGTTGGGATATGACGCCCTTCACCAAAAGCAACAACGGTCATGGTGTGATCGAGGGGTTCTACCTCCCAAACTGTACCGCAGCCGCCGCGCAAGCGTCCTGCGCCACCACTATCTTCTGCCAGTCCATACTTATGGACGACGATAGGATATTGATATTCTAATAACTCGATATCACCTGAGCTTAACGCACCAAAGCAGCACAAAGGCCCGCAAGCATGCCAACCATCCATTTGCTGAGTGGCGCCTGCGCCTGAGATAATAGAGGCGAGTACCATGGTGACATATTGCTCACCCGTTTTTGGATCAATGCCGGCGATGTTGACTCCTGACGAATGTCCCCATGATGCCGTTACGCGCTCAGGCGCTGCGTCCTCTAACGCCTTACGAACTGCATCTGTCAGCGTCTCCATCGGTGTGGTGGTACAGTTGACGTGAGGCGCTGGCTCTTTGGCATTACATAGCGTGCCATGTTCACCTAAATCAACGGTGACGCAGCGATACAGACCTTCGTTATAAGGAGGGTCCACTTGCGCGAACATCATGAGGCCAAGCAAGACGCCTGACATTGAGTTACCGGCATAAGAGTTGATAAAATAAGGCACTTGTGGCGGGCTATCTATCTTGATATGTACATCGCTACCTTTGATAGTAATGTCTGCACTGATAGTCAAATCGCCAAGACCATGCCCTGAATCTTCCAGAACGGCCTCGCCATGATACTCACCATCATTCAGCGATTCGATGAGCGAGCGCATGTGCTTATCAGCCATGTTTTTCAGCTCTTCGATCGCTGCACGAACCGTCTCTACGCCATATTTGTCTAGCAACGCAATCATGTTGCGCTCACCAACCGCGCAAGCACCGTACTGGGCATTCAAATCGCCTTCTTGATTGCGACGTGAGCGCATATTGCTATGAATTAGGTTGATAACGTCATCACGTCTAACGCCTTTTTCCCATATTTTGATGGGTGGAATGCGCAAGCCTTCGGCATAAATCTCTTTGGCATCTGGGTTATAACCAGCAGGTACAGGACCGCCGATATCGGTGACATGACCTTTACATACCGTCCAAAATACCAGCTCACCGTCATAAAACACAGGCTTATACATGCAGCAATCTAAAATATGACTGCCCATAACGACAGGGTCATTATGATATATAATGTCGCCTTCATGGATATCGTCGCCATAAAATCCTGCCACCGCTTTCATGGCTGGCATTAATGAGCCTAGATGAATAGGAATGTCTTGACCTTGCAGTATCATCTCAGGTAGATGATCAAACAGCGCATTACTATAATCATGCGCTAGGTTAAACACACTAGAGCGTGCTGTTTTTTCTAAGGTAAGTGTCATCTCGCGTTGCGCGGTTTCTAACGCGCCGCGGACAACGGATAAAGTGATAGGATCGAGGGCCTTGGTTGAAGCGGTGGTCGAGGTGTTTTTAGCTTGATTCATGATTCACTCCTTGTAATCTTATTATCGCACTGGCTTTACTATAACAATGCTAACCACAAATAAATGGATTGAGCAGGCACAGTATTTGACTGTCAGTGCACTTTTTATCTCATTTATTTAGCCAGTCGTTGTTTTTGGTGAGAGTTGTAAAACGTGTTGCTGAGTTTTGGGCATCAATATCGCGTACAAGACAGTCGCTGTAATAAAGGTCAAGGTCGCATACCAATTGACCCAGCTGCCGCCCAGATTCATAAGCACGATTCCGACGATTGAGGCTGCTATCCAAGCGACCAATCCTGACTTATCAAATGCTGGCAAGCGCTGCGGATCAATGATGGGAACCGCGCCAAAGATGTCTTTTCGTTTAGGATAAAGAATATGGGTGAGGGCAATCGCCACCCAAGCCACCACAAATACACCTTGATAGGCAAGCGCTTGTAACAGATAAGCAAATACATCGAGTAGCATCAGAACGAAAATAAAAGTACCAATTAATAAAGCGCCAACAAATTTTGGAATTTGAATATTGATGGTATCTTTGAGGAATGCTTGCAGATTGGTTGTCGCCAATAAGTAGTTGGCAGTATTAATACGAGTTTGTGTAACGACGACAAAGATAAGACCGAACACACCCATCAATTTTACCAGTCCTAAAGTGATGGACACCTCGGATAATGCGCCTTCTAAGGGGATAGTGCTCACTAAATAAATCCCCGCCAGTCCGCTCAAGAAAAAAGCGACTAGATAGAAGGGGATGCCGAAATTAAACCAAGATAAGAATTTGCTGTCTTCTTGCTTGCCATAACGCGCATAATCAAAGGTATACATCATCAATACCCATATGCCCATGTAATATACGGCAACGTTCCACCAGCCAAAAGGCAGTGCTTCTTCAGGCCCTAAAGACAGCCAAGCACTACTATAACCATACTCATTGGTCGCCATGACGACCGCCGCAATGAGCCCGATAATGTAAAACGGCAAGAGCACACCATTTAGTTTGTCCAGCCAGTTTTGTACGCTGCCCATAATCATAGGCACACTATAAGCCACCACGATCAAAGCGGCTATCCAGTAAGGAACAGAAGGGTAAGTTTGGCTAAAGGTGACGGCAATGACAGAGCCTTCAAATACCGCGTAATACATCGCCGTGGCAAAAAATATCAGTGTCGCTAAAGCTGCGCCTTTATGACCGAATAATACGCGAGAAAACAAGGCCACTGACATGCCTGTGCGAATGGCATAGCGAGTGATGATTCCATTTATGATTCCGTAAGCGCCGCAGCTTATCAATAAGCCGATAATCGCATTCTTAGTCCCATAGTTCTCTGCCATTGCAATACCAATGACCAGATAGAACATGGCGCTACAGACGCCCCACCATGCCATGGTTAAGGAACCTTTTGTAGCTCGATCTTCGTTTGACACCAACTCTTGGTTAGGATCAGAAGGGGTAGCAGAATTATCCTGGCCCTTATTCTTTGGTTGTATTACACCTGCCATATCACACTCCTTATGATAGTCTATTGGTTGTACCGTCGTCGTAATCGTCTATCGGCTAAACATAATTAGCAAAGACTTCTGTTTCGTTGACAGTAGCCACACCATGTTTTTTACGTCCTGTAAAATGGTGTTATTCCTACAATATCTCTATAACTAAAAAGATAACTGTAGTCATTTAACTATAGACAATACCTTAAGAAATAAAATGACTGGAGATGCAGAGTTTTTGATTGAGGGTGCAGGGTTGTTAGGGTTTTTTGATTGATGGTTTTTGTTAACTTTCACCTAGCCACATCCGTAATAGTTATTTATAGTACTATCAGTAACTATAATTCGCTCAATCACCATAACCAATACCATCATAATAATTATTAAAAATAGGGCTTAAAAAGATGGATACCTTAAATATCCTATACCTAGTGGGGGCATTGTTAATTTTTGCCAGTATCATGGCAAGTACACTATCAGCACGCTTGGGCGTTCCGTTGTTACTGCTGTTTTTAGCAGTAGGCATGTTGGCGGGCGAGCAGGGTATCTTAGGAATTGAGTTTTCACAATATAATATTGCCAACTTCGTCGGGCAGGCGGCCTTAGCTTGTATCTTGTTAGACGGTGGATTGCGTACCTCGTTTAAATCATTTCGAGTCGGTCTAAAGCCTGCGGTCACTCTAGCGACTTGGGGCGTACTGGCTACCGTTATGGTGCTAGGAGTCTTCGTTACTTGGTTACTTGATGTTGATTGGCGCTTTGGTTTGCTGATGGCAGCAATCGTTGGCTCGACCGATGCGGCAGCAGTATTTTCTCTATTACGTAATGGCGGGGTCAAGCTCAACGATCGTGTTCAAGCCACGCTCGAATTAGAGTCTGGTGCCAACGATCCTTTGGCTATCTTGTTGGTTACGGGCTTAATCGCTCTAAATGTAGATCCTGCTGGGCAGACCGTATTTGGATTTCTAGGATTGCTATTACAGCAATTGAGCTTTGGCTTGGGAATGGGCTTACTTTTCGGTTATCTACTCTCTAGGCTATTACCCAAGGTTCATTTAGCAGAGGGTATGTATGCAATTTTGATACTTTCTGCTGGCTTGTCAGTCTTTGCAGCTACCAATTTAATCGGCGGTAGTGGCTTTTTGGCTGTCTACCTCACTGGTGTGCTAATTGGCAACCATAAAGTGCGCTCAACTGAGCATGTAATGCGAGTGATGGATAGCTTTGCATGGTTGTCGCAAGCGGTACTCTTCGTCGTTTTAGGACTATTAGTCACACCATCAAACGTCATCAATGTTTGGCATTATTCAGTGGCAATCGCCGCCTTTATGATTTTGGTTGCCCGACCTATCGCCGTCTATACCAGTGTTAAGCCTTTTAAGTTTAAAGATAGGGAGATTGGTTTTATCTCTTGGGTCGGTTTGCGCGGTGCTGTCCCTATTACCCTTGCCATTTTGCCAGTCATGGCGGGAATAGATGGCGCTTTTATGTTGTTCGATATTGCGTTTGGGGTGGTGGTCTTATCGTTGATTTTACAAGGAACGACCATTCCTATTATGGCAAATTTATTTAAGGTGCGTATTCCGACTAATAAAGACCCAAAAGAGGAGCACGAAGTTTGGGTGTCAGACAAGGCAAGTATCACTTTATACGAGTTTGAAGTTCAATCAGGGGCGTTTGCCATCGGTCGTCATCCTAAAGGCATCTCCAACCGAGTCAGTCCTGATGAGATTAGTATTTTTGCGCTAGTGCGTGGACAACAAATAGTCATTGTCGATGAAAATACTAAGCTGAAATTTGGTGATAGCGTCTGGTACGCCATGAGGGGCAATCATGCCAGTAAGATTGCCAAGATCTTTAATGATACGACGTTAGATCGTAAAGCCATTGATGACTTCTACGGAGATTGGTTGTTATCACCCAGTGTAAAGCTTGGGGATTTACCGTTTTTTACTGGTGTCATGGCATCCGAAACCCTCACACATAAGCTCAAGTCTAAAGCTGACGACCCATCAATAAACATGTGGCAGCAGACCGTGGCTGAGTACGTTAAAGAAAGCTTGGACACGGCTCCAGTGTCGGGTGATACGGTCACGATAAATGACGAATGGTCGTTAGTTATTAAAGAGGTCGATGACAAGGGAGCGCTTAGAACCATTGGCTTAAAACACCAAGAATTGCCAACGATGGTCTAAGACAATAAACAAGCTTTGATACTGTTAAAAAACCAAGCTATGCAAAATCAGGCCATGTCTGACAAAGGGTAATGCTTCTGAACGTAGGCAATACACAGCTCATAAAAGGCTTGCGCTGGCGGTGAGATGGTTTTATTCGCCAGCTTAAAAATACCAATTTGTCTATCCAAAGATGGCTCAAGTAAGTCAATCCAAACCAGCTCTGGCTCATTAGAGGGGAAGGCGAGCTTGGGCAAAGTCGTGATACCCAAATCATTGCGCAGTAGTGAAAATAAAGACGTGATGTTTTTGACCGTGTAGCGTGCATTGCGATTGAGTACTTCGGCAGGCGTGTTTTCAAGCAATCGACAAGTACCGTTATAAATAAAAGGCTGCGTGACTAGCTGTTGCCACTTAAGCCCTTTTTTCCGTTGGCTCTTTGTCTGGTTGTTTGACTGCTTTTCTGGCTGACTTTTCAACTGGTTTAACGAATTGCTTTTTAAGCAAACGACACCAATAGGATCTGATATGAGTGGGGTAAAATCTATATCCGCCTGATCTATACTGATACAGTTACCCAATGCTAAATCTACTTCTCCTGCCAATAATCGATTGGCTACCCCAACAGAATTATCATCTATCAATACAATCTCAATATCAGGGTGCTTTTTTGAGTATTCGACCAACACGCTTGGCAACAGCTTGGTGACGAGCGATGGCACGCTTGCAATTCTTATTTTACCTTTGTCACCAGACGCAGATGCTTTGAGATCATCTTCTAGTGCTTTATAAGTGGTAAGGAATTGCTCAATCTTCG
The DNA here is from genome assembly GCF_051847555.1 of Psychrobacter sp. 1Y4. NCBI lineage: Bacteria > Pseudomonadati > Pseudomonadota > Gammaproteobacteria > Moraxellales > Moraxellaceae > Psychrobacter > Psychrobacter sp. 1Y4. The sequence goes on from NZ_JBPYDE010000011.1 coordinate 9,370, forward strand.
GTAAGCAGGTTTCACCAAAAGGGGTGAGTGTGGCTTTGTTACCACTTTCAAATAAACGCTGACCGAGCGTCTTTTCCAGCTCTTTGATGGAGGCTGACAGCGCTGCTTGTGATCGATTGGCGCGCTCAGCCGCGGCACGAAAACCGCCTTCTTTTACCACAAATAAAAAATGCCGTAATTGCTGTATTTTCATATTTTCTGCCGCCTAAATCTATTTATCAATAATATATCTACTATGATAGATTAAATCTATCAATTTTAATATTTAATTAGTTAGATTTGTCATTATTAAAAGGGTAGCATGGATGCAACATCGCAATACAGGCTATCAATTAAACAGATGATGCCGCCATTTATCTAAGGAAGAACACCGCATGACGACTCAAACCACTAAGCAGCCCGTTAAGACCTCACTTTACGCTTCTAAGTCACCGTTAGAGTGGGCGATTACTAACAATGGCACGCTGTATACCGCACAGATTCCTATCGATGAAAATGGTGAAGTGGTCGCAGGCGGTATTGAGGCGCAAACTCGGCAAACGCTAGACAATCTTAAGCACACACTAGAATGTGCCAATGTCGGCATGGATTCGGTATTGCAAGTGCTTATTTATGTGACGGATCGCGAGTATCTCAAAACCGTTAACCAAGTGTATGCTGAATACTTTGAAGCTCCTTATCCAAACAGAGCCGCTCTGGTGATCTCAGGGCTTGCTCGTGAAGAGATGCTGGTAGAGCTGGTCGTTTATGCTGCTGTGCCTTAAGTTTTGAATAAATTTCTATTCATAAATATATTTATTTTAAAATAAAACAAATACAGTGGTTAAACGTGCTACTGGTATAAATTTTCCTCGCTTGCTGTGCGCTTTGCACTCCAGAGGCTTCACAAAATTCATCCCAGTAGCACTATTTTCTTCAAAGTAAATCAATTATATAGATAGGTTTCATTTCATATTTTTTATTTACCAGGTTTTTTAATCGTTTTACTAAGGATGTTCTTATGTCAGCCCAAACCACCCAACAAGTATTGCAACAAGACCCAACTAAGTCACTTTATATCAATGGTGAATGGCAAGCGGGCGCTGATACCATTGCCAATATTAACCCATCTGATACCAGCGAAACCATTGGTGAGTTCGCGCAAGCAAGTCAAGACCAAGTCAAAGATGCTATTGCAGCTGCTCGCCAAGCACAGCCCAAGTGGGAAGCAACGCCACTTGAAAAGAAGCAGTCTATTCTACAAGCGATTGGTGATGAGATGATTGCCCGCTGTGATGAGCTAGGTACTTTGTTATCACGTGAAGAAGGCAAACCTTTTCTAGAGGGTCGCGGTGAAATTTATCGTGCTGGTCAGTTCTTTCATTATTATGCCGCTGAAGTGTTACGTCAAATGGGCGACCTTGCTGACTCGGTACGCCCTGGGGTCAAAGTCGAAGTCACCCGTGAAGCTGTCGGTGTGGTTGCAATTATCTCTCCTTGGAACTTTCCAACTGCCACTGCGGTATGGAAAATCGCGCCAGCGTTAGCTTTTGGTAACAGTGTTATCTGGAAGCCTGCGAATTTAACGCCTGCCAGTGCGGTCGCGTTAGCGGAAATCATTCACCGTCAAGGTATGCCTGAAGGTACGTTTAACTTGCTATTGGGTGGCGGCTCTAGCGTCGGTGACGCGCTTATCCATTCTACAGAGATTGATGCGGTCAGCTTTACAGGTTCTGTACCGACAGGACGTAAAGTTGCTGCTGCAACGGCACCAAACTTTATCCGCTGCCAGCTTGAGATGGGTAGTAAAAATGCGTTAGTCATCGCTGATGATGCTGATTTGCAGGTTGCTATTGATACAGCGGTTGCTGGTGCATTTGGGGGCTCAGGACAAAAATGCACCGCCTCTTCACGCCTTATCGTCATGGACAGTATCCATGATGCTTTCGTCGACGGTGTGGTCGCCAAAATGAAAACGCTAAAAGTCGGTCATGCGCTTGATGACGGTATCTTTATGGGACCTGTGGTCGATGACAAGCAGTTGGCATCAAACATGGATTGGATTGAAAAAGCCAAACAAGCGGGAGCCAATTTAGCCTTTGGTGGTGAGCGTTTAGAGATGCCACATGAAGGCTACTATATGTCGCCGACCTTGTTTACTGAAACCGATAACAGCTGGGATATCAACCAAGAAGAAGTGTTTGCCCCGCTGGCCTGTGTCTTGCGTGTCAAGGACTTGGAAGAGGCGATTGCGATGACCAATGATACGCGCTTTGGTTTGACTGGCGGCATCATCACCCAAAGTCTGCGTAGTAGTGCGATGTTTAAAGAGCAAGTACAAGCTGGCTGCGTGATGGTGAACTTAGCGACAGCGGGTACCGATTATCATGTGCCGTTCGGTGGTCGTAAAGAGTCGAGCTTTGGCCTGCGTGAGCAAGGTCAATACGCTAAAGAATTCTATACCATCGTCAAGACCGCTTATCAAAAAGCGTACTAATAGGATAAAGCGTAGGGTGGGTTAGCGATAGCGTAACCCGCCAATATTCGATATTAGATTATTCAAAACGGCGGGTTACGTTTTATTGGCACTCTCTACGAAAGCTTAATAAAGCTAACCCACCCTACGCAAATCTTAAGCTAGAAGCCAGCTCATAAAATTAAGAAAGCATAAAAAGGGAATGGATATGTATCAAGATCATATCGTCATTGACGGATTACAGTATAGCCATTGGGATCGCGACTACTTCAAGATGCTAAAAGATAGTGGTATCAATGCGGTACATGCCACCTTGGTCTATCACGAAGATGCGCGTCAGACCATGACCCGCTTCGCTGAATGGCACGCACGCTTTGAGCAGAACAGCGATTTGATTATGCCCGTGTATTCGGTCGCTGATATCAAAACGGCAAAAGAGCAGGGCAAAGTCGGTATCTTTTTTGGCGCGCAAAACTGCTCACCAATCGATGACGAGATTGGTCTGATTAGCGTCATGCGCCGTTTGGGTTTACTGATTATGCAGCTGACTTATAACAACCAAAGCTTGCTAGCAACTGGCTGCTATGAGCAGAATGACAGCGGCGTCACCCGCTTTGGTCAGCAAGCTATTAAAGAGATGAATCGCGTCGGTATGATCGTCGATATGTCGCACAGTGCTGAGCAATCTACGCTTGAGGCGATAGAAGTCTCCTCGCGTCCGATATGTATCAGTCACGCCAATCCAACCACCGCTCATGATGCCTTGCGTAATAAATCAGACACGGTTATTAGCGCCTTGACCAAAGCGGGCGGGCTATTAGGCTTTAGTTTATACCCGTTCCACTTGCCAAATGGTAGCGACTGTACGCTTGAGGACTTTTGCAGAATGATTGCCAATTGTGCGGATAAATATGGTGTTGAGCACTTAGCTATTGGTAGCGACTTGTGCCTTAATCAGCCGCAAGCGGTACTTGAATGGATGCGTAATGGTCGCTGGTCAAAAGCGATGGATTATGGTGAAGGTAATGCTAATAATTCAGGCTGGCCGGATACTTTGCCTTGGTTCGCTGGCAAAGATGGTATGGAAAATATCTATAACGGTCTTTTACAGCATGGCTTTAATGAGGCTGATGCTGGCAAAATTATCGGCCAAAACTGGTTTGATTTTTTAGAGCAAGGTTTAAAGCCGTCGGCTTAAATATTAACACTCTAAAGTTAAGCTTTGAAAGCTCGTTTTTTAGAGGTTCGTTGTTTAAATCTAAGCTTTGCAAGCCATCACTCCAACGCGCTATAAGACAAACGACGTTTTATAGCGTTAAAACTCTTTCATTTTTATAGTGGATTGACTATACCTCTGATTTAAACAATGTAACGTTAGCATATGGAGCCACATCATGGCCGATTTAAAGGGATTTAATAGCGATGAGCAAGGACGCTCAGACGTCGACAAAACAACAGGCACCTTAACCCATGTAGAGGGGCCGTCCGATACCTTAGGTCTTAAAAATCCAGCGTTTTGGTACAGTGGCGGTTTTATTACCCTCTTTGTTTTGATGGCTATCTTTGCTGAGGAGCAATTAGCACAAATCGTCAATGTCAGCTTTGCTTGGTCGGTCAATATTTTTGGTCCCTTTTGGCAGATACTATTATTAGCGACTTTCGTCATTGCTTTGGCTGTTGGTGCTGGCCGCACAGGACGAGTTATTTTGGGTAATCTGCCTGTGCCAGAGATGGACAGCTTTAAGTGGATGGCCATTCTTTTTTGTACGCTACTTGCTGGCGGCGGGGTCTTTTGGGCGGCCGCTGAACCTATTGCGCATTATGTGACGGCGCCGCCTTTATATGGTGAGTCACCAGACTTACAACAACGTGCATTCAATGCTTTGTCACAGTCTTTTATGCACTGGGGCTTTTTGGCGTGGTCGATTGTGGGCAGCTTGACCGCTATTGTAGTGATGCATCTGCATTATGACAAAGGCTTACCACTTAAGCCGCGTACCTTACTTTATCCTGTGTTTGGTGAGCGTGTACTGACGGGTCAAGCTGGCGCCATTATCGATGCTTGTTGTATCGTCGCGGTGGCGGCGGGCACCATCGGTCCTATTGGATTTTTGGGTTTGCAGACCAGCTATGCGCTCAATGAGTTATTTGGTATCCCTGATACCTTTACCACTCAGCTAATTATTATCGTATTCGCTATTGCGCTTTATACCATCTCAGCAATTAGTGGACTGACGCGCGGTATGCAGCTCTTAAGCCGTTTTAACGTTACGCTGGCTTTTGCACTGATGGTGTTTATTTTGATCTTTGGCCCGACCAACTTTATTGTTAATGGCTATATTCAAGGTGTCGGTAGCTTGATCGATAACTTTATCCCGATGGCAACCTATCGCGGTGATGAAGGCTGGCTGAGCTGGTGGACGGTGTTCTTTTGGGGCTGGTTTTTGGGCTATGGCCCGATGATGGCTATCTTTATTGCTCGTATTTCACGTGGTCGTACCATTCGAGAGTTGATTACCACAGTATGTATCATTGCACCGCTTGTCACCTGTTTTTGGTTCACCATCGTTGGCGGTTCGGGACTGGCGTTTGAGATTGCCAATCCGGGCAGTGTGAGCGCCGCCTTTGAAGGCTTTAATTTGCCAGGTGCGCTATTAGCGGTCACGCAGCAATTACCGTTTCCTTTGATTACCTCAATTCTGTTTTTAATCTTGACCACGATCTTTATCGTGACGACAGGGGATTCGATGACCTATACCATTAGTGTCGTCATCAGTGGCGAGCGTGAGCCAAACGCTATGATTCGTACCTTCTGGGGCATCATGATGGGGGTTACTGCTATTGTATTGATTTCGCTTGGTTCAGGCGGTGTGAGCGCCTTGCAGTCCTTTATTGTCATTACTGCGGTTCCTGTATCTTTTGTTTTGCTGCCGTCTCTATGGAACGGACCAAAAATCGCCCAGCAAATGGCACGCGATCAAGATTTGTATCGTCCTAACAAGGTTGTGGTCAATCATCGCAAGGCGGAGGAAGAGCTCGCTAAACAAAAAATTATTGAAGAAAAGTAAATTGTTGAACAACTATAATAATAGATATATTGTGTATAACATGTTGATTATGATAGTAATTTATTTACAGTGGTTTGATTAAAATGGTTGGTTTTTAAATGGCTTTGATTAAAAGCACTTCGTTAAAACGGTCAGCCAGTCAACTGGTCTGACATATTATGTAAGGTAGTGGCATTATGAATTTGGTTCACGCAAACAATGAGAGCATTGACGTAGCGACACTGTCTTTACGCAGCCCCGATGTGGTCATGAATGCTGAGCGGCTGGGTGCTATGCACCAGACGCGTATCAGCTTTGTACGTACATTACTGCGTAAAATTGATAGAGAAAAATGGACACTGAGTACGCATCTGTGGGATTTGGATGACAAGGGTTATGGACAAGTGATCTACCGTCTGCAAACCCCTGAGCATACTTATCATCTGGTGGTGTTTTGTAATGAGCTGGCCGATGACGAGCGTAATGATCGAGTGATCGCTCAAAAATGGGATGTCACCTTTGGCCTCGTATTTGGGGAGATTGGTCAGGAGCTACTCGATAATCTCAAAGCCAATGTACCGCTACAAGAAGCAGGTCGCAATTCCAACATGGTGATGGTGCTGGCACGCGCTAATAAAAGCGTGCGAGTGTTTGATCATATCGTGAGCGCCTTAGCTGATGGTCAGCAGCCTGACCTTGAGGTGCTCGCACAAGTCGGTTATATCCTGCGTACCACGGCAGTCTATGGAAACGGCAAATTTGGTATTTATGATTTTAAGCCATTAGATCATAGCGAAGATTTTAATCAGTCGTTTCGCGCGCAGATGTGTGCAGTTTATCTATTGCGCGAGTTTAGCCTTGATTGGGTTGATTTTTTAGCCAAGAAAAAAGGCGGTAATAAAGCAGTCGCGCTCCATCCAGAGATTAAGCGTTATCTAGGAATCGGTAACGCGACGGGTCTGGGTATGGCACCGTATCTAATCAATCACCCTTGTATCGTCGATCAGTGGCTCACCACTCGTGAAGAAGCCGTACAAGCGACTTTGGTCTGTGCTATTGAAGCAGAAAAGGCGGCATATTTTTCAAGCTTGTTGACACGTGCGATTCAGCATTTTACCGAAATCGTTACTATCAATGAGCAGCAAGATCAATTGAACGCGACCGTCGTTATAGAGTTGAGTGTATTACAAAGTAAGCTTATGAACATGATTGAAGGTCATAAAACATGGGCGGAGTTTCTGCAAGCTCATGATCATTTAAGTTTTGAGAGCCAAGAAGTTATTATTTCTTGCTTAATGGAGCTATATCCTGAACGTGTAGATTCGTTCCAAGAAAAGGTGAATGCCGATGAAAGCTTATCATTACCGAAGGGTAAAGTGATTCAAGATTTACTTGATGTATTAGAATCACGTTATCAATGGGCAATTACTATTGATTTTGATGAGCCTGAAAATCGCTATTGGTTTTGGTATCGCTCGGTGGATAAAGAAGAGCCACGTATGGGTGTGCGCGGTCAAGAGCCTGGCGACGATCGAGAGCTGTCATTAGACATCGCTCGGCAAACCAAAAAACTATACTCAGCATTGCAGCAAGCCGATCCACAGCAGCTCATATCCGAGTTTATGTTAAGCAAACCTAAGTACCGCTCTATCGCGCGCCGCGTATGGACCATGGGACATAAAAAAATGGGTGATATTCAGATGAATGTTTTGAATAAACACACACCGCCCATGCATCTGCTACGCTGTAAGCTATCGATGTTTGGCGCGACCAAGTTCGATCCCAGATCTGATCGATGGGTGCGAATTACTTTGTTTCAAGGTGCGCCTTTATTTAGCGAGGTGCATAGTGATGAATGGCTGTTTCCGTTATTGCCCAATTTGTCAAAAGAAGAGTCGTCAATCAAACAGCCATTCACACAGTAGGGAGGTTTAAACATGATTGTATCGCATAATGAAATCGTAGCAATGGTGTATAAAGCCTTTACTGGTATGCACCGCGAAGTAGGCGAAGCTGATGTTATTGCTTCAATGGTCGCTGAGCTGGAGATGGCAGGGCTGGACGGTGTACGCCATTTTAATAATGCCACCCCTTTTATTTTATCTGAACAAGATACGCCTATCGATATTGTCCATCAAGAGACTGGCGCGATTCGCTTTGATTTGCATGACAGCAGTTTGATTTGTCATTTGCCTGCCATCATGGACTACGCACTAGAGAAAATGGGTGATTTGGAGCATTTTCAGATTTATATAATGAACTGCCATAATCGTTGGCTGGCTTATAGTGAGCTGGTCAAGCTCGCTGATAATGGCATTGCCTGCCTAGCAAAATGGGATAATGGCACGGTGCCCAAGCATACTTTACTTACCCTAAACCAAGGCTTTGTCTATCCTGATATTTACTTCTTTAATAAGGCTCAAGCCAACTACAATACCAACGATATGATCATTGAGCTGGCGACTGCTAACTTCGATATTGAACAAGAAATCGAACATTTTGATCATAAAATATCGACGGATGAATTGTATGCCAACCATAAGCGCTCATGGAAAGAGGGTATTCATGTCGATGATGAGCAGTGGGCGATACTCAAAAAAACAGCGGCCGCCATACTGGTAGAAAACAGCGAGGTATCGAGCAAAGGCGCTGGCGGGGTGTAAACTTGACTGATTTTCATTTTTTAAATCAAGCGCTTGGGACACGTCGTTCTTGGAGTGTCGGACTTAGAATAATATTACTAGAACGGAAGTATCTAATTTTAAATATTTTTTTAATATATTTAGTTGCTCTTGTTGGGCAGTGTAAGGCAATTTATTTTGTAGACTGTTAGTTGATAGCCTGACTTGTTTATTGACATTAGAAACCCGCTAAATTGTTTTAGCGGGTTTTTTGCTGTGGGTTGTACGTTGTTAAAAATTGGATTATCGAAAGCTTTAAAATGCTACTTATAAACATTTTTCATTTATTGTTTATTGAAATATTCTGATATGTCTGTATTATTGGACGTATGGAAATAACAACTGCTATCGCAAGCTTTGCGGCGCTCTCTCAAGACACTCGTCTTAAAGCCTTTAAACTACTGGTCAGTCAAGAGCCTGAGGGTTTACCTGCGGGTGAAATAGCCCGTCAGCTGTCTGTGCCACATAACACCATGTCCGCGCATTTATCGGTGCTGGCGCGGGCAGGGTGGGTGGTGTCAAAACGTCAAAGTCGTCAGATAATCTATCGTGCATCCCTTACGCATATGGAAGCTGTCGTACAGTTTTTATTGCAAGATTGCTGTGCGGGCCATCCAGAATTGTGTGCCTCGCTGATGGATAGCTTAGGCGGCTGTGAAATTGCTAAACCTAATAATTAAGAAATTTTTTAAAGCCAGCGCTAAGCTAATAACTGATTCAATAAAAAGATTTTAATAAATAAATTCTTAATAACCATACCCAAAAAATAGGTTAAATCGCTATGAAACCATTAATTTTTCATAATCCAAACTGCGGTACTTCTCGCAATACGCTTGCCATCATAAAGGCATCAGGTGAGCAGCCAGAAGTGGTGGAGTATCTAAAAACCCCGCCGAGCCGTGATGAGTTGGTTGCGTTGCTATCGAAGATGAATATCTCGCCAAGAGAGTTACTACGTAGCAAAGAAACCATCAATGATGAGTTGGGCTTAGATAAGCCTGAGTTATCTGATGATCAAATTATCGATGCAATGATTGCCCATCCTATCTTAATTAACCGTCCTATCGTGGTCACAGATAAAGGCGCAGCGTTATGCCGACCATCAGAGCGAGTGTTTGAATTATTAGAAAACCCAGTGAGCAGTTTTACAAAAGAAGACGGCGAGACGATTTATCATGACAAAAGCGAATAAAAATCAGCCTCACGCAGAGGATTCATTGAAGCTAGATGACTTGCCCAATATTGATGCCAATCAATTACAACCGATCGATATTGAATCGCTGATTGCGCCAACTGACCCACGTCATCCGCCTAAGATACTGGTGCTATACGGGTCATTACGTGAGCGCTCGTTTTCCAGGCTGGCGGCTGAAGAAGCAAGTCGGCTGCTGCGTTGGTATGGCTGCGAGGTACGGATGTTTAATCCATCGGGTCTACCGCTGCCAGATGATGCTGATATCGATCATCCAAAGGTGCAAGAGCTGCGCGAGTTGGCGCAGTGGTCAGAGGGTATGCTGTGGGTGAGTCCAGAGCGTCACGGTAGTATGACTAGCATTATGAAAGCACAAATCGATTGGATACCACTCGCACTGGGCGGCGTACGACCAACTCAGGGTAAAACCTTAGCGGTGATGCAAGTGAGCGGTGGCAGTCAAAGCTTTAATACCGTCAATCAGCTGCGCATTCTGGGGCGCTGGATGCGTATGATTACTATCCCTAATCAATCGTCTATCCCTAAAGCCTTTTTAGAGTTTAACGACGATAATCGCATGGACAAGTCGCCCTTATATCTGCGCCTCGTTGATGTCTGTGAAGAGCTGGTAAAGTTTACTTGGCTCACTCGTGGACGTTCAGCCTATTTGACAGATAGATACTCTGAGCGGGTGGAAAGTGCTGAAGCAGTGTCGCAACGTGTCAATCAAAAGTCGCTGTAATATCTCCTAGTTATAATCAACACGCTGTAAATAAGGTTGCTCCATGCTCGCATTAACTATCTTTATCGTGACTTTGATTTTGGTGATATGGCAGCCTAAAGGCTTGGGTATTGGTTGGAGCGCGCTGGGTGGGGCTTTAATCGCCTTAGCTTTTGGCGTGGTGCAGTTATCCGATGTCGGTATTGTATGGGACATCGTTTGGGATGCGACCTTTACTTTTGTAGCGCTAATTATCATCTCGCTTATCTTAGATAGAGCAGGATTTTTTGGTTGGGCGGCGCTACATGTGGCCAGACTTGGCAATGGGCAGGGACGGTTGTTGTTTCCCATGATTGTAATATTGGGCGCGTTTATCTCGGCGTTTTTTGCCAATGATGGGGCTGCATTACTCCTAACACCGATTGTCATCGCTATCTTGCTACGGCTTAAGTTTTCACCGCCATCGGCATTGGCTTTTATCATCGCCACAGGCTTTATCGCTGATACCGCGAGCCTGCCGTTAGTGACTTCTAATCTGGTTAATATCGTCAGCGCCAATTATTTTGATATTGGCTTTGGACGTTATGCGGCGGTCATGGTGCCGGTAAATATTGTCTCTGTCATCGCGACATTAGCAGTGCTGTGGGTGGTCTATGCCCGCCAAATCCCAAAACACTATTCCATTGCCAATCTTAGCGCGCCTGCATCCGCTATTGAAGATCCGTTGGTTTTTAAAGCCGCTTTTCCGCTGCTTGCCTTGTTATTGGTTGCTTATTTTACCACCGAGTCACTAGGTATTCCTATCTCCCTCGTAACTGGTGCGGCGGCATTGGTATTAATGGCTATTGCAGGCCGCTGGTGGCAAGGCGGACGAGATGCCGTTGTTTCGGTGTCTGATGTCGTACGTAACGCGCCTTGGCAAATCGTCTTGTTTTCTGTGGGTATGTATTTGGTGGTGTATGGCTTGGGTAACGCAGGACTGACGGCTTATGGTGCCCAAATACTGAATTGGTTAGGGCAGCAGGGTGTCGTTATCGCAACGTTGGGGACTGGATTCCTTTCGGCTATCGTGGCTTCTATAATGAATAATATGCCATCTACCTTAGTTGGTGCACTGGCTATTGATAGCGCGCAAGTACCCGCAGCGACTCGCGAGCTGATGATATATGCTAATGTGATTGGCAATGATTTGGGGCCGAAGTTTACGCCCATTGGTAGCCTTGCGACCTTGTTATGGCTGCATGTATTGGCAGAGAAAGACTATAAAATAAGCTGGGGGCAGTATATGAAAATCGGGCTGCTCATTACGCCGCCAGTATTATTAGCCACGCTGTTGGCCTTGGTGTTTTGGTTGCCGATGCTACCGAGTTATTAAGAAGCTATAGTTGATTCGCTTTAAAACCGATACAGTGCTCGCTACAAAATCACCTCAACTTGGAAGTAATAATCATCTTTGATAGTAATGCTGACTTTGCCGTTATGGGCGTTGACGATAGCTTGCACAATGGATAATCCCAGACCTGATCCTGCGTGCATAGCCTTGGTTTGATCGTGACGATGAAACCGCTCAAATAACTTATCCGCATCGCTTTGTGCCAGTGGCTCGTCCAAACGATTGGTAATGGTTATTTTTAATGACTGTTTTTTTGTGCAAGATGTAACATTTTTTGATAAGTTGTCTTTGTCAATCATGGCCATTTTATGCGCGGCAATAGTAATGACGCTATCGTTAGCCGCATAATAGATAGCATTTGATAGTAGATTGGCAAACAGCCTTTGCAGCAACCCTTCATCACCTAACACACTGCCAAAGTCTCCTAATTTGTCAAAAGTGATACCGCGCTCATCGGCGATCAGCTCAAAATAATCGACAAGTTTGCCAATCAGCCTGTCAGTATCGACAGTACTAAGCTGCGAGTCACTCAGCCCCTTTTGAGTCTTAGCGAGCAGGAGCATATTATTAATCAGACTCGATAACTGCTCTAAAGTTTCATGCTGGTGATGCAGCTGCTCGATATACTCAGCGCTATCTCTAGGTTTACTGAGCATTACCTGTGTTTGGGTGCTAAGGGTCGCAAGTGGGGTGCGCAGCTCATGGGCAATATTGTCAGAGAAGCGTAGCAGGGAGGCAAAATTGCTCTCAAGCTTGCCCATCATTAAGTTATAGGATTCAGCAAGCGGACGCAGCTCCAATGGCATGTCATGAGCGTTAATTCTTTCATCCAGCCGTTCAGGGTTGATGCCTTTCATCTTTTGCATAATAGTAGATAGAGGCGCAAAGCCCCAGTAAACACTTAATGCTGCCACGGAGACTAACAATAGGGTAATGGCCATTAAGATCATACTAAGCTGACGGTTGAACTGTAATAAATATTGGTGATGAATATCGATGGGTAGGGCGATAAATGCCAAGGTATGGTGGTCTTTGATAATGATGGCTCGATAATTTCTATCGTTTATCTCAACGACGAACTGCTGCTCCTGATGCTCTTTCCATAATGATAATATATTAAAGCTGGCTGGCAAATCGTCGACAAAGCGGCTGGGTATGCTGGTCAAAAGCTGCCCCTCTTTATCAGCAATGACTTTTTTTAAATCATAATCGCGCCAAGAGGGGTGCAAATGGTCGTTGTCTGCTGGAACTGTGAGGGTAGATAAGTTAGAGGTAGCCGTTTGATCATTAAAATCAGTTAGACGCTGACGCAAATCAAAAGCAGCATGGGTGATAATCTCCGCGTCCATCTCCTCAAAGTGACCTTTGACAGAACGTTGCACCCAGATATAAATCACTACTTGTGAGAGAATCACGAAGAAGGTTAGTAAAAATATCGTGCGCCATAATAAAGGCCAGCGCCGATTATCAGATTTCGCTTGAGTATCATTAGGTGGTGTTTTATTTAACATCGATTTATTCAACGTCTGTATCATGTGTATCTAAAACGTCCAATTTATAACCCATGCCGCGCACGGTATGGATCAGTCTTGTATTAAAGCCATCATCGATTTTGAGTCGCAGACGTCTTATAGCCACATCGATGACATTGGTATCGCTATCAAAATTCATGTCCCATACTTGCGAGGCAATGACGGAGCGCGGCAGTACCTCACCGCGACGCTCAAGCATAAACTGTAATAAAGCAAACTCTTTTGCCGTCAGTTTAATAGCGCTGTCGCCTCTATGCACAGTGCGCTTGGCAATGTCCATTTTTAGATCCGCTATTTGCATAATCGTACTTTGATAATCTGCTTGATTGGCGCGTCTTAGTAGGCTTTTTATTCTGACTATTAATTCTGCAAAGGCAAAAGGCTTGGTTAGATAGTCATCGCCACCGATTTCAATACCTTTGACCCTATCGCTTAACTCATCTTTTGCCGTTAAAAATAAGACAGGCGTATGCTTGCCAGCGGCTCGATAATTGCATACTAGCTCAAAGCCACTAATATCAGGCAACATCACGTCCATGATGATGACATTAAAGTCTTCGGTCATAAGAGCATGATAGCCGTTGAGTCCTGTGGTCTGATGGTCAACGATAAAGCCGGCTTCGCTGAGCCCTTTTTTTATGTACTCACCAAGCTTTATCTCATCTTCTACTAGCAATACTTTCATAGGCTGGCCTCCATTAGGCGGATCAATTTAATGCGGCTCGTTCTCGCTATTACTTTTAGCCTTACTGTGGTCTTCATACTAAAGGAGTATACTCGGCATGAAAATCTAAAGCGACGAAGATGACAAAATTGTCATCTTATTGTCATCTAGCAGTCAGAATAAATAAGACATAATCTAAGCCAGTAACATGGCTTTTCACCAAAAAATAAGGGTTTACCATGTACTCAACCAAATCAATCATCATCACTGCTGTTGCTCTAGTCGTTTCAACGTCTGCTATGGCTCATGATCCCAAATTCCATGCCGAAAAGGATCAAATGAACTGTAAAAAGATGGAAAAACATATGCAAATGATGCAAAAGATGGATCATAGTAAGATGGATATGAACGACCCTGCTATGAAAGCAATGATGGCCAATATGGGCAAAATGAAACAGATTTATCAAAAACACTGCGTCAGTAGTGACAACGGAAGTAATGACAGTAAATCTTAAGAATTTTAAATATAGTCCTATGAAACATACATCACTATTAGGCAGCTTTACTGAATAAGCAGTTTTATTAAGTAAACAGCCTTACTAAATAATAGTGGTGTATTAACAAAAATAGATTTTTAGGATAAGTACATGAAATTCTTATTGGGGATAATTTTTACCCTTGTTGTCGCAATTACTGGTGTTTTTGCTGTCATTACTGGTGGTGTTATAAATATTGGCGCCGATCAAGAGCATAGTCCAATGGTCTACAATTTCTTGGAAACAGCTCGTAATCGTTCTATAGAAAATGCGAGTAAAGATATCATCGTTCCAGATTTAGAACAGGTGGACATGATTAGCAGTGGCGGTGCAGATTATAAAGACATGTGTGCAGGCTGTCATTTGTCTCCTGGCGTAGAACAGACTGACCTTAGTCAAGGCTTATATCCAAAGCCACCTAATTTTACCAATATTGATGTTGTTGCGCGTTATCAAGCGCAGGCTGGTGCTAGACAAGGGTTTTGGGCGATTAAACATGGCATCATGGCGTCTGGAATGCCAGCATGGGGTGCAACGCATGATGACGATAGAATGTGGGCCATGGTCGCTTTTATCAGATCGCTACCTAAATTAGATAAAAGCCAGTACACCATGCTAACGACTAGGTTGGACGACGATATGCTGGATATGTCGTTCAATAGCGACATGATGGATATGTCAGACGACGGATTTGAAATGCAGCATTAGTTGTTTTCAAGATCATGGTTTTTAGTCTTATAGCTTTTAATACCTAGTTTTTAATGTCAAAAATACAAACAGACGCTTAGGAGTGGCTTTATGAAGCGCTATACCAATATGTTTTCTAGCGAACACAACCAATTATCTGGTCGTGCTCTTTTAGTGATGGCGACATCTTCATTATTATTAGCGGCTTGTAGCCAATCAAATACGAGCGCTGCTGATTCTCAGCCTGTACAACCTGAGCCAACAGTTGCGACACAATCAGCTCAGATAGCACAGCCCCAAGCTGAGCTGTCAGCGGTGACGGCTCCTTTGATAAACCAATCAGAGCTTCTTAAAAATGTCTCGGCTACGGTCTATAAAGATGCTAATTGTGGTTGTTGTAAAGAATGGATAGGCCATGCAGAAGATAATGGCTTAAACGCTACCGCGCAAGACGTTGCAGACTTATCGATATTTAAAGAGCGTTATGGCGTACCGCCGCAAATGCAGTCTTGCCATACCGCAGTCACCACCGACGGCTATGTCTTTGAAGGCCATGTCCCTGCTAAGCACATGGCGCAGTTCTTAGAGAACCCACCTAGCGATGCTATCGGTCTTGCCGTACCGGGCATGCCAGTCGGTAGCCCTGGTATGGAGTATCAAAATCAGTTTATGCCATATCAAATCATGCAAATCAATAAAGACGGTACAACCAGCGTCTATGCTGATATTGAGTCGCCGCAGCAGCAATTGTAGTTTGATTGATGTTTGAAGTAGATCGTTTGGTACAAACTCAATTCCCATTTTATGGATTAAGTTAGGTCATTATTATGAATAATAACAGCATGCTTAACCGCAGGCGTTTTTTGACAGGGTCATCTACGCTACTTGGCGCGTCTATGCTATCGACGTTACCGACCATTGCCAATAGTGCCTTGGGGGCAAATCAAAAAAACGTCGTCATTAACACTGATAAGCCCGAGCATAAAGTACCCATATTGACAGGCAATGAGTTTGATCTTTATGTCAGCAAAAAGCCCATTATTGTTAACGGCAAGTCGAGCATGGCGACTCTCATAAATGATTCATTACCAGCGCCAACGCTAAAAATGCGCGAAGGCGATACAGTAGTGATCCGCGTCCATAACCAGATGAATGAATCGACCTCTATTCATTGGCATGGTCTGCTCGTACCGTTTGAGATGGACGGTGTGCCAGGTATCAGCTTTGATGGTATCCCAGCCAATAGTACCTTTACGTATAAATTTACGCTGAAACAAGCGGGCACTTATTGGTATCACTCGCATACTGGATTTCAAGAACAAACCGGTATGCGCGGGGCCATTGTCATCGAACCAAAAGGACGCGAGCGTCATCCTACCCAAGAAGATCATGTCATTTTACTCAGTGATTGGACGCACCGTGACCCACACAATTTGCTGAAACTATTAAAACAGCGCGCAGACTTTGATAATTATCATTTGCCAGATTTCAAGAAGCTATTGTCTGATATTGCCGCAACGGATTTAGAAGCTGCTTTTGATAAGCGTAAAATGTGGAATCAGATGCGCATGATGCCAACAGATTTTACGGATCTGTCTGGTGAAACGACTTTTACTTATTTGATGAATGGTAAAACGACTGCGGCTAACTGGACGCAACTTGTCAAAGCAGGTCAGCCAGTCAAGCTACGCTTTATTAATGGCTCAGCGCAGACGATATTTGATGTACGCATCCCTGGTCTAAAAATGACGGTAGTCGCGACAGATGGAATTGATGTGAGTCCTGTCGATATCGATGATTTCCGTATTGGAGTGGCCGAGACTTATGATGTCATCGTTACGCCAACTAAAGATGCCCATACGATATTTGCCCAAAATATCGATCGGACAGGTTATGTAGCGACGACGCTTGCTACTAAAAAGGACGCGCGTGCGCCAATACCTGCTATGGATAAAGTTGAATGGTTGACCATGGCTGATATGATGGGTGCGATGGGAGACAAGGGTTATGACGCTCGTCATGCCAATACAGAGTACGACTTTAAGACGGATATGCGCGTCGATAGTCCGCGTATGAATCTTGATGATCCGGGTATTAATCTACGTAATATTGATCGGCAGGTTTTAAACTACAGTCAACTGCGCTCTGTTGATGAGCATATTTTAGCTGAGCAGCAAAAACCGACTAGAGAGCTTGAGATTCACCTAACGGGTAATATGGAGCGTTACATCTGGGCATTAGATGGGGTTATGTTTCGGGATGCCGCGCCGGTCAACATCAAACCTAATGAGCGCGTGCGTATCACCTTAGTCAATGACACTATGATGAATCATCCGATGCATTTGCATGGTATGTGGAGTGATCTGCGTGCGCCTGATGGTGGCTTTCAGGTTCGTAAACATACGATCACGGTACAACCTGCCCAAAAGATTAGTTTTGATGTTACGGGTGAAGTTGGACGCTGGGCTTGGCATTGTCATCTGCTTTATCACATGGAAGCTGGGATGTTTAGAGAAGTTGCCGTTGTTTAATAAACCTTCGAATATGAGCCTTATTATGAAAGTATATAAAGTAGGTCTACCGTTTATTGGCATGTCATCTTTGATGTTATTAATGTCACCTTTAGCAAATGCTGCTGAGATGTCGCACATGGATCATGGCAGTATGGATATGTCTGGTATGGATCACAGCAGCATGGATATGTCAGGTGATATGTCGGATATGGACCATAGTGGCATGGACATGTCAGGTGGTATGTCAGACATGGACCACAGCGGCATGGACATGTCAGGTGATATGTCAGATATGGACCACAGTGGTATGGATATGTCAGATATGGACCACAGTGGTATGGATATGTCAGATATGGACCACAGTGGTATGGATATGTCAGGTATGGACCACAGTGGTATGGATATGTCAGGTATGGACCACAGCAGCATGGATATGTCGGGCATGGATCATGGCAGTATGGATATGTCTGGGATGCAAGGCGGCGAACCACCAGCCGATGCTCGTAGTCCAGATTATTCAAATGGCGTTCCTTATGGAGAGCATGGTAAGCCTTTAATGATGGGCACCTTGCCATTATGGGGCGTGTCAGTAGACGATTTGGGTTATCAATTTGACGATGATCAAATCAATTATGAGTTTGATACGTGGTACGGTACAGACAGCAACCGCGTAACGCTACGTAGCGAAGGTAGTATCCAAACTAAAGATGATAAAGAAATTGATAGCTTAACCTCATTATCTTACTGGAAGCCACTTAGTATTTTTTGGAATGGGGAAGCCGGTGTTGCTTATGATACCGAAAATGATAAATCTGCCGTGATGGCTGGTATTGCAGGCACTGCACCTTACTTCATCGAAACTGATGCTAGAGCTTATTTATATACTGATGGGCAAGTCCGGCTTGATTTAGCTGCGGAGTACGAGTGGCGCTTAGATCAGCATTGGGTAGTGATTCCAGAAGTAGAGCTGACGGTATTTAGCAAAGATGATACGGATAACCATATTACTAAAGGCTTTAATGAGTTTGGGGCTGACGTTAGGCTTACTTACGAGATGTTAAGTCGTCAGCTCGCGCCTTATGTGGGTATCAGCTATGAGACCGCTTTAGGCGACACAAGAGATTTGCGACGTCAAGAAGACGAAGCTGTTGATTCTAGTAGCGTGACAGCTGGTGTGAAATTTTGGTTCTAGTGTTAACCATGTAAGCAAAAACAGTTATAACACTAGCGCTAAAAACGGGCACCTCTTCATTTAGGTGCCTTTTTTACTAAATTAAGGACAAGAATATGAATAATCATATGGATAATAAACAGAAGCAAATGAACCCCTATGTGAAGTTCACAATCATGATTTTAACATCGACAGTAGTGATGTTTATCATGATGTATTTTAATACTTATCAGTGGGATCACGTTTATTTTAGCGAAACTAGAGCTTATATGGCGTTATATATGGGCGCTATGATGGCTATTATTATGCTCGCCTTTATGACCAATATGTATAAAAAGACTAAGGTCAATCTTATGATTTATGGGATTAGCGTCGTACTACTTGCCTTTGGTTTATGGGGCGTTAGATCACAACAAACGGTTGATCAGGTCGATTGGATGCAAGCGATGATACCGCATCACTCGATTGCTATTTTGACCAGTACCCGTGCTGATATCGAAGATCCGCGTGTACGCCAGCTTGCCGATGACATTATCGAAGCACAAAAGCGTGAAATCGATGAGATGCAGCAATTAATTGATGAATTGAAATAACTAGAATAGAGCATTATCAACTTTGAGTATTACGTATTCGATATTTTCGAGTAACTAGCTCATTGAAAGGTATACGATCACACGCCAGTACTATATCATTACTATGGATAAGGAAATAAAAATAAGGGGGCTTTATAATGGTAATTATGATGCATGGTATGACTGATGCTGTTATGTATAGCATGATGAATGGATCAATGCATGGTGTGGGGTGGGGAAGATCCATAGTCTCCCTATTGTTTACGGTACTGGTTTTTGCTGTACTGATATTGGCTATTTTGGCACTGATTAAATATCTGCGTAAACCAGACTAAGTCTGAGGCTCAATTGAATGGTTAGGCAGGTAAAGCAGAGTAGAAACCACGGCTATCAGCGCTTGATATAATTGGTTCAAAATCTCTACTCGTTGTCTTCAAGGAGTGATTTTATGAAGCATGTTGACGATACAAAGTCTATAGAAGGCGGACAGTACGATAAAGTACCTACTGGCTACATTGGCACAATCTTTATCTGTCCAATGCATCCAGAAGTTAGAGATGTTGAAAAGAGCGATTGTCCAATATGCGGTATATTTCTGCAACCTGAGAATGAATTTGCTAACTCAAACAATAATAATCACGACCACAACCATAAACATGCATATAGTCATGGAGAAGGCGCGGACAGCAGGGAAGTAAAATCCGTCATCAGACAGAACTTATTCTTCGCCTTTATCTATAATACGCTTGACGTACCGATTGCTGCTGGCGTGCTCTATCCGGTGTTTGGTCTGCTGCTAAGTCCTATGATAGCAGCGGTAGCGATGAGCTTATCGTCAGTCTCGGTGATTGGTAACGTAACGCGCTCAGGTTGAGGGGTTTGGATTTATCGAAATAGCACTGGGTATCAAGATCGAACATAATATGGTTTAAAAATACCTAAGATAATCTAATAAGAAACACCGTTTGAAAGGGCTAACACTGCATGCAGTGGTGGCTCTTTTTTATAGACTATAACGATAATTGAACTGTCAAATTTATAATCTTTTAATTTATAAACTCTTCTTGTATCTGAGATTTTAAACTTAAATCAGCATATATCTGTTTGAATCTGCGGTTTTCTTTAAGCTCTTTTAGACGCTTCACATCAGATGCTTCTATACCACCATATTTAGACTTCCATTTGTAGAAGGTTAAACTAGTGATATCGTATTTACGGCATAGCTCTTTGGCAGAAAACCCCACATCAGCTTCTTTTAAAATGGATACAATTTGCGTTTCAGTGATACGTTTGCTCATGTTAAAACGTTTTATGGATGTTTTATAAAAAACTCTATGGCTAAGGTGTATTAGTTTAGGAGATAGTTATACGAGCATAGAATTTTTATAACCTTTCATCAGCAACTTTTATGCTGATCTCTCGTATATGTTTCTTAGGTTTGTAATTTGGCCTTAAACCTTCTTAATAAAATGATGTCTATTGCACATAACTGACATTAACTGCTCTAGTAGAGCTATGCATTCACATACAAATAAGATACCATCGACAATATCTTCTTAGTCGACTGGTGTACAGCCTACAATATTGTATTTACAGCGATATTTATAACAACTTTATATTAACCTTTTGGACAGTGTTCTTATGAAATTTAGAAAAGATATTAATGGCCTTAGGGCAATCGCAGTTATCGCTGTTCTGCTATTCCATTTCAACCCTTCTTGGATGCCAGGGGGATTTGCTGGCGTTGATGTCTTTTTTGTAATTTCAGGGTTCTTAATGACTGGAATAATATTTAAAGGGATTGAGCAAGACAGATTTTCTATTCTAAAATTCTATGTTGCTCGCGCCAATAGAATCATTCCTGCTTTAGCATTGCTTTGCTTAGTCCTGATGATTTTTGGTTGGTTTTACCTTACGCCCTTTGATTACAGAGTATTAGGTAAGCATGTTGCCAGTAGTATAGGTTTTTTATCCAATATCATGTACTGGAGGGAAGCTGGATATTTTGATGCAGCTTCTCTTGAAAAATGGCTGTTACATACTTGGACATTATCAGTAGAATGGCAGTTTTACATTATCTATCCATTGATTCTGGTCGCTATGCGCAAGTTTCTGTCAATAAAGACTATGAAACTTATGATACTAGTGGCAACGGTTCTAGGCTTTATATTTTGTGTTTTTTCTACTTACAAATGGCCCAATGCCTCTTACTTCTTATTGACTACCAGAGCCTGGGAGATGTTGATTGGTGGTGTTGCTTATTCTTATCCTTTTACCTTAAAAGAGGGCAGAAAAAAGTTTGTAGAGTGGATAGGCGTAGCTTTGGTTGTCAGCTCTTATTTTTTAATATCAGCAGAAAATCCTTGGCCAGGTTACCTAGCGTTATTTCCGGTTCTAGGATCGTTCCTAATCATCCAAGCACAGCGTAATGACAGTATTATTACGAGTAATATAGTCTTCCAAAAACTAGGAGCTTGGTCTTACTCAATTTACCTTTGGCATTGGCCACTTGTTGTAGCTATATACTACTTCTCACTAAGTAGCTCTTATATTTATTTAGGTATGGCACTCTCTATACTACTTGGATTTTTGAGCTACAAATATGTTGAAAAAATCAATTTCAGAAGAGAGTTTGGCAACTTATTTACGTATTTAAAGCACAAGCCTATATACATGGTATTGGCAATTGGCGTCCTAGGAAGCTTTGTTTTTGTAGATAAAGGGGTTGAGGAAAGATTTTCGTTAAACGCGTCTGACGAAAATATTATTGATGGCCTAAAAATACCTTATAGAAATAACGGTTATTGTTTTTATTCATCTCACGACCCAAGTTTTGAGGTAAGCCAAAGTAAGGGGATTGATTGTTATTTAGGTAATAAAGAAAAAAATGCCAAAACATTGCTATTTGGTGATTCTTTTGCTGGTCATAATGAACCATTTTTTGACGAGGTATTTAAGGCTAATGACGCATCCTTTCAATCAATAGTTACCAATTGGTGTGTTCCATCTCTTACCGAAAACTTTATAGGTTCTAAAACGAATAAGGCCTATGAGCAATGCTTATTAAACAGGAAATACCTGAAAGAAAATATGCAAAATTATGAAAATTTAATATTCGCAGGATCATGGGGTAATGCTTTAGAATTTGAACAGTTTAAAGATGTGGAAAAACTGATTGATGAAGCAGCTAAGCTGGATGTAAATATATTCCTTATGGCAGCTCCTTATGATTACAAAAAAAACCCGTTACAAGGTTTTTATAAAAGTATTTATTTTGATCAACCATTTGATATAGATGCTTTCGATGGTAATGATACATTTGTAAGTAAAGCAAACATGAGACTGAACAATTTATCTCAAAAACATGACAATGTTTATTATATTGACAGAACAATGCTCTTTGAGAACAATAACACTTTCGATGTTAATGGAACTAATGTTCCGTACACTTTTGATGGAGATCATATCTCAGTTATAGGTTCAAAATATTCTGCAAAACACTTTATGAACCACAGTAATTACCAAGCTATGATAAATAACTTTGAGTTAAAGTAACTGTTTGAGGGCTAAAAGGGGGCGTATGCCCCTTATTGTGGCGTCATAACTAGCGATATACGCTAGAACTGTGGTCACAGCTATCAATACAGCGAACTTCTAGTACAAGGCACTATACATGACCAATAACAATCCCTTTAACCTTATTCCGCTCAATCCTACCGGCAGAAATGAAGAAGACAACGTCAATACTTATGCTCCTGAAGACATGATAACCATATACGAGCAGCAGTTTCTCACGCCAGTGTCTGAAGATGAGTTAACCGAGTTTTTACCCGCACTAAAAGCCTTTTACGATATCGATGACAATACGCTAGATGTTAGCGCGGTCATTTTTGACGCCATAGCTGACGCTACTATCATCTATAATCACAAGGTAAAAACAGGCGATTATCAGATAGTAGGAAGCTTAGTCACAGAGCAGATTGAAAACAGCGAAGGCAATGTAGACGATGAGAATAGTGATAGCCAAGCCTACACGATAGACTGTATGCGCACGTTTTTCATCAATGATGTAGAGATACCTTATCATTTTAATTTATTTATCCAAGGCGATGGTTATTCTACCTTGACCGAAAAAAACACCGTACTAGAAAAGCTATATTGGTTCGTCAATGCTGGATTTGATGAACACTTATTGGGCAACCCTGAAGATGTTGTAAGTTTAGAGTCTATCAACGAAGAGCTGGTCAGCTTAGGTATTAAAGAGATGGATCTGAGCACCATACATCAATTGGTCAATTATATTGAAGACAATCTTATCGATGACGATATGGCAGAAGCGTTAAATACCCTCATAGATGAAGCTGAATAGATTTGGTTTTAGAGTAAGTTATATTCCACATGCTCTATGAGATAGAGTCAATATATATAGCACGCAAGAAAAATTTGTACCAGTCTCTCATATTAATGCAATGCCTCTATTTTATTTAGTAACAACTATATTGTAGATTTTTTAGCATAGATTTATAAACCAACGCGCAAAAAAATACCGCTAACGATTTATGGTTAGCGGTATTTTAGTATTGGTACCAGTGGTCGGACTCGAACCGACACGCTTTTAAAGGCAACGGATTTTGAATCCGTCATGTCTACCAATTCCATCACACTGGCATGTTAGAAGATAATGTTTATTGGATAAATATTATCGAATTGGACTACAGGGTTAACTGTATAGGCTGCGTATTATAACAGCCTATTTTGAGCCGTCAAGAAATATTTATATAAATTGCATTTTAGTGTTGTCAGCCCTAGCCAAATTATCCGACGAAGGCACGCTCGACTGCATAATCTGCCTGTACACCCATACGTGGTGACACAGTAAGACCGAAGCCATCTAATATCTCTGACACTTCCGCATTAAAAGGCATACTACCGCAGAGCATGACGCGGTCATCTTCTTTATTCATCGGTGGCAGGCCAATATCTTCAAACAGTTTACCTGATTTCATCAAGTCAGTGACGCGTCCGGTGTTTCTGAACGCTTCACGCGTGACCGTCGGATAGTAGATGAACTTTTCGCGGTACCATTCGCCAAAGATTTCGTCATTTGGCAGCTCGTTTTCAAACATATCTTGATAAGCCAAATCATCAATATGACGTACGCCGTGGACCAGAATGATTTTGTCAAAGCGCTCATACACCTCAGGGTCACGTGCCAATGCTAAAAACGGCGCAAGCCCAGTACCCGTTGATAGCATGTATAGATGCTTACCTGGCAGTAAATCATCAAGCACCAACGTACCTGTCGGTTTTTTGCTGACCAATAGCTCGTCACCAACTTTGATATGCTGCAAGCGTGAAGTTAATGGACCGTCTTGAACCTTAATAGAAAAGAATTCTAAATGCTCTTCATAGTTAGGACTAGCGATCGAGTAAGCGCGTAGTAGTGGTCTGCCATCGATAGCGAGACCGATCATCGCAAACTCACCATTACGAAAACGTAAACCATCATCGCGCGTGGTTTTGATACTAAATAGAGCGTCATTCCAGTGATGAACCTCTGTGACCGTTTCGGTGCGAAGTTTTGACATAAAGTCCTCGTTAATAGATTACTGACTACATTATTAGGTTTAAATAAGTATTAAATTAAAATTTTCAATGGTAGATTCATACACTAAAAATGTATGTCGCTTATGACCATTATCAAAATCATGATAGAGACAGTGAGTGCAACCGCTTAAAATTTGAAATATTAAACTTATTAAGCTTGGATGTTATGAGTTCAATAGCATCATGAATCAAGCAAATAGGCTGCATTATAAACCGCTATTTTAACATTATTATTAAGCGTTATAAGGGGACCTGAATGCCTGTTAAGTATATGTATAGAGACGCCAGTATACGAATACAAACGATTCTCAATAAATTCCACGCTCATAATACCAAACTTTAAAATAAAAATCCGCTCAGCGGCTCTAAGCGGGCATGATAAAATAGAATATCGTTAGTAAATAATTTTGTATGATTGGATGAGACTGTTTTATAGTCAGTCTGTTTTATTGTATAAATCTGTTTTGAATAGACAAATTGTCGCTATTGGCAAGTTTTTTTGGAGATTTTTTATGTCAGGTGACAATATGGTAGAGGGCAATCTACCGGAGGGCTATGCGTCAGAAGGCTATCACCATGCGCCAATTATTGGCTATCATCGTGCGCCGCTGTCACAGAAGTTTGGGGCGCCAAGACAGCCAAATTTGGTGGCATTGACTAGCGTGATTGAGGTGTTAGCGCCTTATGACACACCAGCGGCATTTGCAGGACTAGAAGCGTTTAGTCATGTTTGGCTTAGCTGGCAGTTTCATCATAACTTTATAAATAAAAACGGCCATGCAAATAAAAATGGTCATATCAACAATAAAGCGCAAGACAGTTTTCGCGCGCAAGTACGACCACCACGGCTAGGCGGTAATGAAAAGATAGGGGTGTTTGCCAGTCGCAGTATGTATCGACCATCAGGATTAGGGTTGTCTGTGGTAAAACTTGAACGTGTTGAGGTAGTAGAAGGTCGCGTATTACTTATCATTAGCGGTGCTGATATGATTGATGGTACGCCAATTATCGATATCAAACCCTATGTGGCTTATAGCGATACTGTTGATGATGCGGAGAGTGGCTTTGCGCCAACTGCGCCAACACTACTAGATGTGACGATGACTGAATCTGCTCATGAGCAGATTATGACTTTGATTAATGTAGAGCAGGTTAATGTAGAGCAATCTGATAAAGCTAATAATAAAAATAATGACACAAATAGTGGTACGGAAAATGCTGCATTACTTTTTATAAATTCAACAAACTCAACAAATTCGCTAAGCTCAAGAGATGGGCTAGTCCACAAAGTACAAAAGCAATTGCTAGTCTCTGATATTGACCATATAAAAGAATTAATCGCGCAAGATCCACGTCCTGCGTACCGCCGTACGGAGATGAACAAAGTGTTTACGATGCGTTATAAGTCAGTAGATGTCAGCTTTCAGTTGCTAAAGACAGGGCAGTTGCAGATCACGGCAATTGTAGAAGTGGATTGAATTCAAAGTTATTAATTTTATAAATTTCTAGAGTTTAGCGTAATGCTTTCGCTACTCAATTAACCATGAAAGAAGAAAAATATGTCCGCTCAGCAGTATTCGATAGTGATTGATTTACGTTGGTGTCTTGATGAACTATTGGCAGATAGGGTGATTGACCAGCGTGGCTATAATTTGGTGATTACTAGTCGCCGTGATAAGGCGCAGCATCCGCTACTGACGATTAGTGAATTTGGTTTGCCAAATGGTCATGCGCTTGATAATAGTTCCGAGAATAAATTAACACTGGCATGGCTCAACCAATGGCTGGCAGCCAAAGCAGATATGTCAATCGTGCGTATTGATCCGTTAAAGGTTGATGTGCCAGCGGTGACACAGTTGATGTCTTTTGAATACGCACGCTCGCAGCATATTTTGCCGATTGAGGTTACATTAAATGAGGTCATCATCGGTACCGATCAGCCGTTTTATACCGATTGGCACACAAACATCGAAAAGCTGATTAAATCTAAAAGCTATCGCACGGTCTATATTAATCCTGAACAAATTAATCGCTATCGGCAAGAGTTTTACCAAGTCACACAAGCGATTGCCGGGGCAAATAGTGTGCATAAGCGTGCGGCTGCTGATGTGACCAATGTTGAGGCTTTATTGCAGTTAGGCGACAACACCAATCCAGATGCCAATGACCAACATATCGTCAAAGTCGTCGATTGGCTGCTGCAATATGCCTTTGAGCAGCGCGCCAGTGATATTCATCTAGAGCCGCGCCGTGAGACAGGCAAAGTACGTTTTCGTATCGATGGCGTGCTGCATACTGTCTATGAGATGCCACTTGCGATTATAGTCGCGGTAACCGCGCGTATTAAAATCTTAGGACGTCTTAATGTGGCAGAAAAGCGCAAACCGCAAGATGGCCGCCTAAAAACCCGTACCCATAATGGAATGGAGACTGAGCTGCGTCTGTCTACCATGCCGACTGCTTTTGGTGAAAAGCTGGTTATGCGCGTCTTTGACCCAGAAGTACTGGTGCGCTCGTTTGCTCAGCTTGGATTGTCGGGTAAGCAGCTTGAAACTTGGCAGGAGCTGACCGCACATCCAAACGGCATTATTTTGGTCACCGGTCCGACGGGCTCTGGTAAAACGACTACTCTATACAGTACGCTCAAGCAGCTAGCGACTGAGCAAGTCAATGTCTGTACTATCGAAGATCCTATCGAGATGATTGAGCCCGCCTTTAACCAAATGCAGGTCAATACGGGCGTGGATTTGCACTTCGCTGATGGTATCCGCTCTTTAATGCGTCAAGACCCGGACATTATTATGGTCGGTGAGATTCGTGATAACGAGACCGCCAACATGGCAGTGCAGGCATCCCTAACTGGACACTTGGTACTCTCAACGTTGCATACCAATGATGCACCAAGCTCCCTGACTCGTTTGCATGATTTGGGTGTCCAGCCGTTTTTGACTTCGGCAACTATCTTGGGCGTGATGGCGCAGCGCTTGTTACGTACATTATGTCCGCATTGCAAGCAGGCAGTTGATGTCATGCCAGATAGCGAGACAGCTATCCAATGGCAAGAGCTAGTACAGCCTTGGCGCGCTGCTGTGCCAGCACGAGTTTATATGGCGCAGGGCTGTGAGCACTGTCGCCATACAGGTTATCAAGGCCGCGTTGGTCTGTACGAGATCATGCCATTGTCGAATGAGCTAAAAAAGCTGGTCGCCGCTGATGCCAATTTGGATACGCTCAAACAACAAGCGTACCGCGAAGGCGTGCAACCACTGCGTCTATCTGGGGCGAAGCGTATCAGTGAAGGGGTGACGACCATAGAAGAGGTCATGCGCGTGGTGCCACTTAATTAGCTATCATAGTTTAAGCTATTTTTAGCGCTCCCAGCGTACATTTTGGCGAATGATTTTTGCAGGCGTACCCGCCACCATACAGTTTGGCGTCTCAATGGGTTTGTTTACAAATGCACCTGCTGCAATGATACAACCGCTAGCGATAGTGACGTTTTTAGAGATAGTCACATTGGCAGCAATCCAGATGTGATCTCCTAAGACAACATCAGCATGAGCATTATTCAGTCGCACATTAGAGTCTATATCGTAGACCTTGTGGACGTCAGTCGCCCGAATTTCAATGCCGCGCGATATCATGCAAGCGTTACCGATAGTCACGCTCTTATCGCGTGCCAAAACATAGCAATCTATGGCAGTGGTACGCGCACCGATATGAATGTGGAGATGGTTGCCAACGATTAATAATTGACCAGAAAATTTGACATGCTCCGCGATAGTTATTTGGTTATGACTGCCATTGATATCGATTTTTAACTTGTTAAACTTACCATGCTCACCAATGGTAATTTGATTGTCATGGCCTTTACGAATGGTAATGACTGAATGACCAATAATACGCGCATCTGTAGCAATATCGATGTGATTGTCATGTCCGTTGTCCTGTAATAAGAACCGCCGCTTATACAAATACTTAGGTAGCAGAGTCTTTATAATAGGGGGCAGAGTAACGGTTTTTTTATGGTTCATAATGATAGGGCTTGTGATGAATGAATAAAGAGTGCGATGTTTTGCTAGTGATACGCCATTATTAGGGTAGCGCTTTAGGGTGGTGTTTGCCATATCTATAGCTTTAATAAAGTTAATTTGAATACCATTAATAGCTAACCTAGTAGTTAGCTGTTAAAGAACGCTTGAAAACAGTGCTATTTAGAGCAATACATAGCATAACGATTATCAAATCCATATTTTAAAAGATTTTACTTATTAACGAGATTGTTTATGTTTACTGATACCCATTGCCATCTAAACCGGTTAGATTTAACGAAGTATGACGGTCAGTTGTCCGGTGCAATTGCCGCCATGAAAGAGGCCAACGTCACGCGTGCGATGGCAATTATGTGTGATTTTGCTGAATATGATGAGATTGCCAATATCGTCAGTACCTACGGTGATAAGACGCTAAACCTAGGCATGAGTGTGGGCATCCATCCTTGTGAAGATATTGGCGTATTGCAATCAACGACGGTCGAGCGTTTGATAGAGACCGCCGACGCTGAGCACGTCTGGGCAATAGGCGAGACGGGGCTAGACTATTACTGGTCAACAGAGAATAAAAAAGAGCAACAAGCCAGCCTTGCGCGTCATATTCATGCCAGCCAAAGCTTGAAGAAACCTCTGGTCGTACATATGCGTGATGCCAAAGAGGACACTATCGATATCTTGAAAGCGGAAGGTGCTGAACACGGCATTATTCATTGCTTTACCGAAGATTGGGATACGGCAAAACGTGCGCTGGATTTAGGGTTTTATATCTCGTTCTCAGGTATTGTGAGTTTTAAGAGTGCGCAAATGATTCAAGATGCAGCAAAAAATATGCCTAGAGATAGAATATTGATCGAGACTGATAGCCCGTATCTTGCCCCTGTGCCTAAACGTGGTAGACCCAATGAGCCGGCGTATGTTCCCTATGTAGCAAGTTATCTGGCCGATATGTATGGCTGTAGTAGCAATGAAGTAGGGGCGCTAACTGCAAAAAACTTTGAAAATTTACTAGCACAGTACCACTAAAATCGTTATGCTATGACCAGTCAGTCATTAATTGTATAGTCTTTTCGCTGCGTACTCAGTTATTAAGTATAAAAGCGTTGACACAGCAAGCAAGAAAAACTTATACCAGTTGTGCATTGTGTTACAACGTATCCGACTATATTAAGCAAATATAAGTGCCATAACCATTTATAGTCCACGATAGTTTTCATACAGTTGTGATGCTGACACTACCGTTTTACTTTCTATTGTACTGTTTATCGCAATATGGTCAGATGTTTGTTCTGACCAGGTTTTAGGAGAGATTATGAGTCGTCAACATCAGTTTAAAGCGCGCGAAGAGAATATCTTAGCGATGGCTGAGCAGTTATTACTTGAGTCAGGCGACGGTGACATCACTTTAGACAGTTTGGCCGAACAACTGGATTTGGCAAAAGGGACGTTATATAAGCATTTTTCGAGTAAAGATGAGCTGTATCTGCGTATTATTATTCGTTATGAAGAGCAACTGTTTGAGATAAACCGTATCGATGATTGTCCTTCAGCAGGGATTGCGCGGATGATATTTCAGCAGCTGCTTAATCCGCAAAAAGCCATGCTCCTTAATCAAATAGAAGAACGTCTGGCAGCGTCAGTGACTGGTCTTAATCGCTTATTCGGTGAGTTATACGATATTCGCCGTCAGCGTATGAAACGCTTGCTCGATATTATTAGTATTTATCTAAAAGACAAGCGTAGCAGTTTGAGTACTCGTGATTATTTGTCCTCTATTTGGGCGATGGGTCAAGGCGGAGCGGGGCTATTAAACTCCAGTTTCTATCAGCGTTATTTAGGTCGCCGCGATACGCTACGTTATGTTTTTGTGCAGCAAATGCTTGAGTTGCCCAGTCATTACCCAGCCGATGAGACGGACCAAGATGTATTGGATGAGGACATGCAAGAATTGGTTGAGCAAATTGATACAGAATCAGAAGAACATCGTAATACGACTTATTGATAGTAGGTGCAACATGCCGGTCACTGCCAAGACTCAGTCCAGCTCAGTGGTCGCGCACTCTTTTTGCCCCACAAAAAGCCAGCTAACTAATCTAAGTATTCTAAACAATGATATGGCTATAAAACTCAGTCATTATCATTGTCATTTCAATTTCCCCAAGCATTTTCAAGAAAGCTGTTCGCAAAAAAAACAGCTTCAAGAAAACCATCATCAAGCACTTCCTAATCAATCACATCCTAGTCGCATACTTCCTGCAAAGTTCGTATTGCCAAACTTACCGCGTTCGCAGACTGGTTTTACCCTAGTCGAGATCATGGTGGTCATGGTTATTTTGTCTATATTTGCTGGCATGATTGCTGTATCAGTCGGTAGTAGCGAATCCCGAAAAAACCGCGCCTTTTATGAGCATCTTATTGATTCATTAAGCTATGTCAGACTGCTGGCAGCTGAGCGTATGCAGCCGATGGGTTTGAGCATGCAAGCAGATAAGCAAGGTCAAGTAACGCCCGTTATCATGAGTTTATCAAACCCCTATATCGGCTATCAGACTCAATCAGTAACGCCAAACGGTGATAGCACGCTCAAAAACGCAATGGAGTTATCTGCAGATTTGTCCGGTATGTCAGGCGATGATGACGACAATCCACCAACGCCCAGCTGGGAGCTGGAGACGGCAGTTACGTTGCCACAAATGCCAGCTGGGGTCAGCTTAAGTATTCAAAGTTTACAGGCAAATAATGCATCAGGGCTTGAGTCCACCCAGATTTTACAGCCTTGGTTTAATGGGCAAGCAGTGCCGCAGGTATTGTGGTTTGGTACTGGGCAAGCAACTCCTGTCACGATTGAGGTACGTCATCAATCGCGATTAGTCGGAGAGGTCATTACTATTATGCCGGACGGTAGTATGACGATAGGGCAGGGACTGTAGCAGATGGCAAAGAGAAATAAACCAACAACGCACATGACAACACATAGCACAAGCCAAACCTCGCTTGCCAAGCATGAAGGTGGATTTACGCTGATTGAAGTGATGGTGGCGCTTGCAATACTGGCGGTGGTCGCTGTTGCCGCTAGCCGTGCCAGTAGTGCATATCTAAGCTCGGTTGAGGTACTACGTACGCGCACGCTTGCACACTTTGTAGCACAAAACGCCGCGGCTGATTTGCGGATTCAAGAGTCGTGGTTGACGGCCAATAGCACTCAAACGATGGATGCCCAAGGCCGTACGTGGCAAGTAGCCATGACCGTTAATAATACGTTGTCGCCAGCGCTCAAGGAAGTAAATATCAGTGTTGCCCCTATTATTGATGGACAAGTGCGCTCAGCGGTAACAGATATCGATGTGATCTTAGGCAATGCAGAACAAGATGTCGGCAGCTTAGATTTAAGTAGTTTAAATCCAAGTGGAGGCAACTTGTGAGGCAGCAGCACGGCTTTACCTTACTTGAGCTGATGGTCGCGATGGCGATATTTGCGATGCTTGCCGTCGCAGGGTGGCAGGTGTTTGATGGGGTTAACCGTGCTCGCGAGCGGGCACAGTTCCATGCCGATCAGCTGGCGGTCTTACAATATGCGTATTTGCAGTTGCAACAAGACATGGGTCAAATCATTGCATATCAAGAACCCTCTACGCAAAATAGTAGCGCGAACGGCTCCAGTCTGAACGACAGCGCTAATGATACTAATAGTGAGCACGACTCTATAGCTGCTAAACCTTTTATGAATTTAGAGGGTGAGCAGCTTAGTTTTGTGCGTTATGCTGATCCCGATCCGCGCTACCAAACCAGTCCAAGCTTGCAGCGTGTTGAGTATGTCTTTACAAATGAGCGTCTTATCCGGCGACAATACAATAGTATCCAAGGTGGGACTGATAGCGTCAGCTTGGATACGGTGCTGCTTAACGGTATCACAGCAGGGCGCTGGCAGGCCCATTTACCTGAGGTAAGTAACGACTTCCCTAGCGCAAGTAAGCAACAGATTAATAACAATAATAGCGATAATCCAAATAATGATGAAGCGGAGACTGTCTTACTTCCTAAAGGAATAGGGATGAGCTTTACTTATCAAGATATGCCGATTACCTGGCAATGGGCACTTGCCCCGCAACCTCTACCAAATAATAGTAGTGGACTTAATACCAATATAGGCGGTAATAGCGATAACGAAAATGATCTTGATAACACGACAAACGGCCAATAATAGGAGGCGCTTATGACAATGACAGCAGACTCCCAGCGCGGCGTGGCCTTATTGACCATTTTGCTTTTGGTTGTCAGTATTACAGTGGTAGCAGGGGCAATGCTTGCAAGCCAAAAAATCGTTATTCGCCGCAGTGGGCTACTATTTAATCAAGATCAGTTGCTACAAGACCTTGAGGCAGGAAAGCAGTTGGCGATCACCATTATTCGCGCTGATGATAAGCTAAATGATAACGATAGCATGCAAGATATTTGGGCGCAGCCGTTGCCGCCCTATACTTTAGGGTCGCACAGCATCACTATTGCGTTGCGCGATGAGGCCAGCCGTTTTAATATCAATAATCTTTATCATGATGACGCAGTCGATAGCGATGCATTGGAAGTGTTTCAGCGTTTGTTAACCCAGTTAAACCTAGAGCCTGAAATCGCGATCGCGGTACTTGATTGGCAAGACCCAGACAATGAAATCTATAACGATGGCGGTGATGAGAGTGTCTTATATGGTGAGCAAACAAATATTCGCGCAAATAAAGCATTGCCCAATCAATCATTGGTCAGTATCGACCAACTCCAAGAGGTACGCGGGATAAACGCTGATACATTGGCAATTTTGCGCCCGTATATTACCGCGGTCCCTTATTTTGTACCAATCAATATTAATACAGCAAGCCCCATACTGTTAGCTGCATTGATGGATGAGGCGACCCCACAGCAGATGCAAGCGTTTACAGACTTGCGCACGCAGCAAGTGTTGGCCTCTGTTGATGATTTATGGCAGTTACCGCCATTCATCAGTATGAGTGCTGAGGCGCGTCAAGGGTTTGAGTCGTTATTAGCGGTGGATAGTCAAGCATTCAGAGCGCTCATTACCGCAACTGGCAATAGCGATGTAGGCATCGCGCCACAGCGGTATGCCACAGTATTAATCAGTAAGACGAACTCTGAAAATGACGACGACGATATAAATAATAATGATGTTAACAACAGCGGTAACAATAATAGCAAAGCTAAGACCGTAACAGTCGTAGCACAGCGCTTATGGGCATTTCGTCCTAGTTTTTAACAACCAGTAACATTATTCAAGAATGCATTGTTAATCATTAAGCTGCGTCTTTTCGCTTGACTTCCAATTATAAGCACCATAAAACAACATTTGCGCTTGGCGCGTACAGTTATGTAGCATTAATTGTTTTTTCTCTTTGATTTCTGCTGGATTCATCTCATCGTCATGCTCCTCAGAATATGTGAGCTCTAACCAATCAATAATCCAAGAAAAAAACATATTGACCCCAGCTTCGGCCAATAAACGCCGGTCATAATCGTTGATATGTGTAAAGGCAGGCTGCAGTGCTAAATCCTCTCCCAAGATTTTTCCATGCATCTTTATCAGATTGCTGATGGCTTTACGGACAGCTTCTGAGCCACCAAAGCGCTCACTGACCAAAAACTGCCAATAACGAGGCTGTGCATTGACGGTTTGTAAAAATAATTGAATGCTTTTTGCAATTTGACGATCAAAACTGCGTTTGCGACCGATCTGTAGACCATCACGTAAGATAGCAAGGGTACCGCCTAGCTCTTCGACGACTAATGCTTCACCCAATGATTCCATGTCATCAAAGTGACGATAAAAGGCAGTCGGCACCACACCAACTTCACGAGTTACTTGTCTAAGACTGATGGAGCTAAATGATTGCCCGGTGATGCATAAGTCTAGCACTGCATTAAAAAATGCTCGCCGAGTTTGAAGCTTTTTTTGTTCGCGACTGCTCATAATATTTCAAAATTACCTAATAGATGTTTATCATACTCATTTCAACGCAAAAATACGAATGAAATACGTGGTTAGCGTCGATACTAACAGCGAGATTATCAAACCATTGTACCCCAATGACCCTGCAACTCTTGCGCCAACCTATAAGCTTCATGATCATTCATACCAGTAATAAAGTCTAAAATATTTAGAATATTATGATAAATATCCTCTGTCAGTAGGCGCCTGTTTTCATCAAGATGGGGCTGTAACAAGCTCAATAGGCGTTGCTGCTCAAAAGGTTTTGATGCGCTTGTGTGTGCCATCCATGCCAATGGCATAAATGAATCAAGTAGACGATGTAAGCATTGATTTGCCATAAGCTCCATGCGCACTTTACTTGGATGATTAAATATCTGTTCGCGCGCTAACTGCTTGGCTTGATTGATACCATTTTGCACACTTGCATCACAATGTGCAAATAGACTGCCATTGAGGGTTCCAGCTAGCAACTTATCGCTATTTACCACAAAAGCATCGGTCACGGTATTGACCAAGCGCATCATTGCGCGTGCTCGCAGTGAAGCTAGGCTCTGCCGCACAGAGAGATGTGCAGGTAAGTCAATACTACTAGGACGCTCGCCAATCAACTCATAAAATATCGTCGCCACCTCATGATAAGTGAGCATATTTAAATTGATTCCATCCTCTAGATCTATAAGCGCATAGCAGATATCGTCTGCCGCTTCCAGTAGATAAGCCAGTGGATGACGAACAAAGCCATCGTGTTGCTCTGAGCGTGGCAATTGCAAACAGTCCGCCAATTGCTCTAACTGTGCAGCTTCACTATAAAAGCAGCCAAATTTTTGTATTTTAGGGGCGTTTTGATAAGCACTCTGATGTTGGTTGCTGTTTATTAGAGTGCTATTTATCGGATTGCTGTGCGCCGCTAGCCATGGGTATTTCATAAAGGCGCCTAATGTCGCACAGGTTAGGCGCATGCCGCCCAAGTCAGGATGATGCTCATTACGGACCAGTAGGCGAAACCCTTGCGCATTGCCTTCATATGCAAACAGATCAAGACGCTCGTTATCGCTGATATTCTGTAAAACTGATTGGCGATCAGAATGCATAAACCAATCACGAATGGCGTACTCACCAGCGTGACCAAAAGGGGGATTACCAATATCATGAGCAAGACAGGCTGCTTGGACGATGACGCCTACATCTGCTGGCGTGACACCTGCAGGTAGGCCATTGCCTAATTTATCATGAAGCTTTTCTGCTGCCATGATTCCTAGCGAGCGCCCAATACAAGACACTTCTAAAGAGTGAGTTAGGCGTGTATGAATGCCTAGCTGATTGGTTAATGGATGGACTTGAGTCTTTTGATTGAGCTGACGAAAGGAGTGCGAGAACACCAAACGATCATAGTCTTTATGAAAGGAGGAGCGAGCACTGTCTTGGATAGGGGCTGGTTTTACACTACCTAGACGCTGTGCGGTGAATAATCGTGCCCAATGATCGGCTGGGGTAGTAAGCTTATTAAAATGAGCAGGCATGGTTTATATTCCATTATTATTGTCATTAACATTATCGTCTTTTGAGATACGCTTTATAAAAATATGCGATGTATTTTGACATCCGTTAAATCAGTATAATAAAAAAAGCCAGCGCGAAGGCTGACTTTTAGTTGTACTATGCTAAGACTGTGTAAGTCAGCAAGCAGGCAAAATGCTCATACTGTTGGGACACTTATACGTTAAAGCGGAAATGCATCACATCGCCATCTTGTACAATATAGGTTTTGCCTTCTAGGCGTGATTTACCAGCGGCAGCAGCCCCTTTTTCGCCGTTATATTCGATAAAATCATCATAAGCGATGACCTCAGCGCGGATAAAACCACGCTCAAAATCAGTATGAATCACGCCCGCCGCTTGCGGCGCTGTTGCACCAATAGCGACAGTCCAAGCACGCACCTCTTTAACGCCAGCGGTAAAGTAAGTCTGCATATCGAGTAAGTCATAACCACCGCGAATCACTTGATCCAAACCTGCCTCTTCCATACCCATGTCTTCTAAGAAGTCTTTTTTGTCATCTTCATCCAGTTGCGCGATTTCAGATTCGATTTGGTTGCATAAGGCGATTACGATAGAGTCTTCACCCGTGGCGTAGTCGCGTACAGCATCGAGATAAGGGTTGTTTTCAAAACCATCCTCAGACACGTTAGCAATATACATGGTAGGCTTTAAGGTAATCAGACCATAACTTCTGATCAGTTTTTTCTCATCGCTATCTAATCCTGCTGCGCGCGCCGCTTTACCTTCAGCTAAGAGCGGCTCGATTTTTTTGAACACATCGAGCATAGCTGATGCATCTTTATCACCGCCTTTGGCTTTTTTGGTTAAGTTGAAAATCGCGCGCTCAACCGCGTCCAAATCAGCAAGTGCCAGCTCTGTATTGATGGTTTCGATATCATCAATTGGGCTGATGCGTCC
Organism: Psychrobacter sp. 1Y4; assembly: GCF_051847555.1. NCBI lineage: Bacteria > Pseudomonadati > Pseudomonadota > Gammaproteobacteria > Moraxellales > Moraxellaceae > Psychrobacter > Psychrobacter sp. 1Y4. Next base: position 46,642 of record NZ_JBPYDE010000011.1, read on the forward strand.
ATCGACATGCACCACATTATCATCATCAAAGCAGCGTACCACATGGGCAATGGCATCGGTTTCACGGATATTGGCCAAAAACTGGTTGCCCATACCTTCACCTTTTGAGGCGCCAGCGACCAAGCCTGCGATATCGACGAATTCCATCGTCGTTGGCAAGACGCGCTCAGGATTGACGATGTCCGCCAGCTTCTTTAAACGTGGATCTGGCACTGGTACGATACCAGTATTAGGATCTTTGGTACAAAACGGGAAGTTTTCAGCGGCGATTCCCGCTTTGGTTAAGGCATTAAATAAAGTGGACTTGCCTACGTTTGGTAGGCCGACGATGCCGCAGTTAAAACCCATAGTAATCTCTCAATCATTTAATATATTGTGGAATAAAAATTGGCGCTATTGTAGCAAAGTTTAGCTGTTAGCGGGCGTATAGATATGCTAATTTCATAGTAAGGCATTAGTAAATAGTGCGGGACTGAGGCAAAGACATGAGTAGCTTAAGTGATAGAGAACTGGTATGGATGGCGTTGTCAGACTTGTTCGTCGACCATCGTATCAATCATGAGCACATAGCCAATCAAGTGGCTCATTTGACCATCAGCGAAGTAGAACAAATCTTATTTCATGAAGTCGCCCCTGTTTGTATGAGCAATTTACTGATGCCCACACCGACTGTCTGCGAGAAATTTAGTGAGAATTACGTCCTCTCTAGCATGCAGCAGCATTTGGCTAAAATGCAGTCCAATGGGTTTTATCGTCGTAAGGTCTTATTAAAGGCAAAGTTTTACAAGGTTTTTTTGAAGCAAGATTGGTTAAAGCTAATGGCCAGAATGCGCCGAGCACAAAAAAAGCAAGCAAACGAGTTACAAAATTTTGACTTTTAAAGTTAAGGCTTATTCTTTAGTTTCAACCACTCCAATCATCACACCCATCTCTTTTTTATCGTGCTTATCAATACTGGGCGCATATAATGCTGAAGCAACACCGCCATCTAAAAACAGCGCATCTGGACAGTTTAAGTTATCCTTAAATAAGGATGCAAACTGATAAAATGTCACAGGCTCATCGCTATTGACGAGCTGTATGCTGCCATCCTTACAAACGCCTGCACCGTTACGAAACTTACGTGAGCTACTATCAGGGTTAAACTTTGGATGTATCTCATCATTGATGACCAGCATTGGCCCTGATTGGGTGGCGTACCAAGGATCTACTTCGCCACTGTTAAGCTGCTCAGCTAAAGCATGACTTTCAGTGATTTGCACGTTGCCAGATTTATCCCACCACATGACTCCATTGGGTAATAGATGAAAATTACCACCGCCTGCGTTTAGATTTAAAGCGCGAATCTTGTCACCTTCAATGATTGTATAACCAATCGGTGCGTAACGCTCATTGTACATGCCTGCATTCATGGCAAAAACTAAGTTCTGTTTCTTTGGCAGCGTATTCAATAAATTAGCAAAAGTAAGTAATGGTTTTGAGCCATCAGGTTGTTGCCAAAACAGCTGTAGAGAGTAGCGTTCACTATTTAGTATCTCAGCATTGATACGACAGGTACTATAAGTAAAGGGTGAATCTTGCGACTGGCATGACCAGCTTTGCGTACCAGTATTAGATTTGTCAGCATCTATCGGCTGGCAGGCGCTAAGGCTTAACGTGAGTAGGGTCAACAGTAAGGCAAACACAAAGCTTGATATCAATCCGCTATCTTTTGTCATATCAATAATAATAGCTCAGCCCCTATAAACTATTTTTAATGATTAGTGGATGGAAGGTCGCGAAAGGTATTGTTTACATTACCAATCAGTTGACCGCCATCGACTTCATCATACTCTGGGCTATTAACGGTTTTTTCTGTAGGGGCGCTGGTCTCTTTACCTTTATCACGCGAGTCTTTGTTATAAGCAATCAGCGCATCGTTGTTTGCCAAAAAGCTATTAGGGTTTGCCATGACCCACATCTGGTTAAAGACATCAGCACGAGCGCTTTGATCAAGTAGCGCCCCCTTATCTGTAAAGTAAAAGTACTTCGATAGTAGCTTAATTTGACCATCATCTAGGCGACGTGCAATATGATAAGGTTGCAATTGGCTTGGGTGCTCAAGACCAACTGCCCCGACAATACTGGCGAGCGATTTGAGTGTGTTTTTATGAAAGCTTGCAACGCGCTCAGCTTTGCTTGGCACATCGAGCGCTTTTTGACGATACGGATCTTGGGTTGCAACCCCTGTTGGACAAGTATTGGTATGACAAGAGCGCGACTGAATACAGCCAACCGCAAACATAAAGCCGCGCGCAGAGTTACACCAATCGGCGCCTAGCGCGATTAGACGAGCAATATCAAAACCTGTCACAATCTTGCCACTGACGCCAAGTTTAACCTTGTCACGGACGCCAGCCCCAACTAAGGTGTTATGTACCAACAAAAACCCTTCAACCATGGGCATGCCGACATTGTCCATAAACTCAACGGGTGCTGCGCCCGTACCACCTTCTGCACCATCAATCACGATAAAATCAGGGTAATTGTCCATCTCTATCATGGCTTTGACAATCGCCATAAACTGCCACGGCTGACCAATACACAGCTTAAAGCCCACAGGTTTACCGCCGGACAGCTCGCGTAGCTCTTGCCAAAAATTCACCAGCTCGCGCGGGGTACTAAAGGCAGTATGCGAGGAGGGCGACACACAGTCTTGACCAGTAGAGACTTGACGCGTATCTGCAATCTCTTGAGTGATTTTTTCGCTTGGTAGCACGCCACCTTTACCTGGTTTTGCGCCCTGTGATAGTTTGATTTCAATCATTTTTACTTGTGGGTCAACCGCTTTTTCGGCAAAGGACTGTGGGTCGAAGTCGCCATTTTCATCACGGCAACCAAAATAACCCGTACCAATCTCCCAAATCAGGTCCCCACCGAATTTACGGTGATAAGGACTGATTGCGCCCTCGCCCGTATCGTGGGTAAAGCCGCCCATCTTCGCGCCTTGGTTGAGCGCCATAATGGCATTGGCAGACAAGCTTCCAAAGCTCATCGCTGAGATGTTAAATACGGACATATCATGCGGCTGGGTGCAATGCTTGCCACCGACGATGATACGAAAGTCTTTATTTTTTATAGGTGCGCTAATCGCTGATTGCAAAAACCACTCTTTACCATGCGCGTATAAATCATCGAGCGTTCCAAAAGCATTGGTGTCACTGACCCCTTTTGCCCGCTGATAGACCAATGCCCGCTGTTGACGTGAAAACGGTACTTGTTCTTTATCGTCCTCAAGCAAATACTGACGAATCTCGGGGCGAAAATCCTCTAGTACGTAACGAATATGACCTGCGACAGGGTAGTTGTTTAAGATGGAATGCTTGGATTGAACTAGATCATAAATACCTAAACCTACTGCCAAACCACCAATAACAATCAACCACCAGTTGATTAATAATAGCCCTGCCAAAAAAATTAAAATAGAGGCACCAAAGGTACTATAGCGTAGTAGCAGTCCTGTGATGTAAGGGCGACTGTGTTTGGGTTCAGGATTTAGATTGGTACGAGATTGGGGCATAGCAAGGCTCGGCAGTAATACGTAAAGATTAAAAAGGCGATAATAATCGAAAGAGCAAGTAGATCAAAAAACCCCTCTTTTATCATTATTAAGCACAAATAACGCGCTCAAATTTATCGCCTATATCATACACATATGATATCACTGCATAGCGGTATTTGAGTAACAATGTGCTAATGTAGTTATTATAAGGTTCATACTCATAGGTGGCTTAACCGACGACCTGCACCAATGTTTTATCGTCATCAATAGCATTAAACTTAATTTCAACGGGCAAGAACTGCTCAATCAACCACGCTTGGGTTTTAGAATGCTCGCTGACGACACGCGCTGTAAATTCACCGCCACCTGACAAGGCTAAAGGTAATAGTAGCTGATCGGTTAAGTACTCATCGACCAGCGCATCCGTTTGAAATAGATAACGTTTCACCAGTCCTGCTAAGCGGCTACCCACATTTTCCGCTGAGCTGCGTTTCTCTCCTAGCAAGGTAAAAACTTCTTGGTGCGTGTGCTCTCCAGTTTTGTGGGTTACTCTATGAGTGACGAGGGCATAACAAGTATTTCCCTCACCGATGCCGCGTAGTTTATTGCCTTGCGTACTAATAAGCGTCTCGTTGATACCTGACTCAATGAGCGCACTTTTGGCGCTGGCAAGCTCGCGTTTGCAAATATCATAGTCTAGATTGAGCACACTAGCGATCAGCTCTATGCTGATAAGCTCTCCACGTTTGGTTAGCTGTAATGATTTTGAATCAGCACGACGCATAAACGGTGTGATAGTCGCTTGAACCACGCCGCCACCAATAGGTGCAAAGCCAGCTTGCTGGCATTCAAGTTCGACTTGCATGCCCAGCTTCGCTAGTGCAGGTATAAAGGCCTGCTGTAAAAAGTCGCTGGTCGGTGCCATCGGATTATGGGTGCCGCCTTTAATGGTCACGGTTGATTTGCAATGTTGATCGGCATTGGCAAATAGTAGAGCAGGGAGCAGGGTTTGTAGCACCAGACTGGTACTGCCTGCCGAGCCAATATCAAAGGTGTAGTCACCGAACTTAACAGTATTTGGCGTAAAACTAAAAGCCGTGCTACCTAAATGCGCGCCTGATACGCTGGCGTTTGAGATTGCTTGCGATGCCTCTACGCACATCAAGTGCTGGCGCATAAGTCCGGGTTTGGCACGACCTGCGCGGATATTGCTAATCTCAATCGGCGTGCCCGTTAGCATCGATAGTGAGAGCGCGGTACGGATGATTTGTCCGCCGCCTTCGCCGGTGCTGCCGTCGATTTTTAGGGGTTTGGTTTTTGGCATAGGGTTTTCTTTTTAGCGGATGAGTAGGGCTTCGGCAAGTTTAATTTTGGTTCTCTCTTATTTGCTAATTTTATTTTTTAAGTATATTTCTTTCGCTCGATAAACTTGTCCTGAATTAAAATATTAGGAATATTTTCAAGAGCTTCTTTCTCAGCTTTGATCCTAGCTGCAAAGACGAAAGAGAAAATAGCTGAACGCGTCAATTGCAAAACATGCTCTGCGCTTTCAACAAATTCGGACTCAGAAATAAAAACTGGTTCTTCATAATAGGTTAACGAGGCTTCAATGCTTTCAGGTTTTTCATTCTCGTAAACAAATACGAAGCTATGTTCCAAGGCGTTTCGCCACTGCTTGTAAAAACTAAGCTCGCCTTCTAACTTATGGTTTAAATCACAAGCTATACTATATAAACCAATCAAACCTTCATTATCATAAGCTTCGAACTTTTGAAGTCTTTCTTCATTTTCAAGTTCCCAGAAAGTATGAAAATATGAAGGTCTGACTTTACCTTACCTTTACTGTTTTTGAGTTGTAAATCAAACAACAAGGCTACAGCATTACCTATCTTATCTAATATACCAAAGCAAATTCTAAAAGCAGTACGGAGCTTTTCGATATTTGTTCCTAGCAACTCGTTGTCATATAGCTCTGCATAGCAAGCATCGTCGTCGATATCGTTATCGCTCTTAGCAACTTTGTATTCATACAGCATCAATCTAGCAAGTCCGAATTCCGATTTAAGCCTATTTAGTACCTTTTCCATTGGCAATATGAAATCCCCAGATATAGCTCTAGTAGTTAAAGGAATAGTTAAATTATCACGGGCACTTCCATAGCATTTACAATATAAGCCATGTTCACTAAGGCTTAAGAAGCTATCTAAGCACCACTTCCGATACTCTGAAAAAGATTGATATTCCTGCTCATCTAAATGGCTGTTATCTTCTATAGCTATTCCCATATCCAAGCATTTTTTTTCGATATCACTATCTATTCTCTCAGCTCTTAGGAGATAGTGTTTTGCCCAGTCAGGAGGTATGCACTTTGATGCACTTTGATGCACTTGCTTTTCTGTAACCTAAAGCTATTTCTTTACCCTGCTGAACAGTATGCATTTTAGTAATGCTATTCAGTAAAATTAAACATTCACTACGGTTTACCCAAGCTTGAGCGATATCCAAATTCATTGCGATAACTTGATCGTATAGAGCTAATGCCTCGGAAAATCTGTATTGTTGCTTAAGGTTATTTCCTAGATTCACTAAGTATTGTGGTTGAGCTTCTATTTCTTGTTCTCTACAATTTAAAATAGCTTTAAGGAAAAGTGAATTAATTTTTGACAACTCTGGAATAGATTTGATATCTGAAGCTAAAGAATTGCCATATTTATGCTGAATTATATTTCGGTTAGCATTTGCTAAACAGTAATAATAACTATCACGAGTTAAACAGTTTTCAAAGCTATCAGATTCCATTATTTTTAAGCCTATATAGTTAGCTTCTGCCTTAGAAGCCATATGACCTATATCGACAAATATACCAGCGAGTCTAAAAAGTGCTAAAGATAAACTTGGTTCATTAATATCATTAACCTCTTCTAGAAGCTCCTTCAAATATAAGCATAACTTATAGCTTTCCTCAAACTGTCCTTCATCAATCATTTCAGATGCATTGTCTAGCTGCAAGTTTGTATATAGAACCCTAGATTGAATAGAATCTTCCATAAAATTTTTCCTGTTTGTTATAAAATTGCAGTTCCTATTTAGCCTTTAACACAAACCACTTGCCGCAAAGTATGCACCACTTCCACCAAGTCACTTTGTGCTTGCATCACATCGTCAATGTCTTTATATGCCGCTGGAATCTCGTCAATCACTTCTTTATCCTTACGACATTCCACCCCTTCGGTTTGGGCGATCTGATCATCTACCGTAAAGGTCTTTTTGGCTTCAGTACGCGACATGATACGACCCGCGCCGTGCGAGCAAGAATGGAAAGATTCTGCGTTGCCTTTGCCGCGTACGATAAAGGATTTTGCACCCATCGATCCTGGGATAATACCGTATTCACTGACGCGGGCACGTACTGCGCCTTTACGCGTAACGAATACTTCCTCACCGTAGTGCTCTTCTTTAGCCACATAGTTATGATGACAGTTCACCGCTTTTCTTTGGGCATTGAAGGGTTTGGTAACAATATTGCGTAGTGCTTTAATAGCATTTTCCATCATGATTTCACGGTTTTTAAAGGCGAATCGTTGCGCCCAACCGACCGCAAACCAATAATCATCGAAGTGCTCAGTCCCTTCGGCAAAGTACGCCAAATCTTTATCCGGCAAATTGATAAACCACTTGCGCATATCTTCACGCGCTAACTCGATAAAGTAACGACCGATGGTATTACCGACCCCGCGCGAGCCGGAGTGCAGCATAATCCACACCTGATTGGTCTCATCCAAGCACACCTCGACAAAATGGTTGCCGGTTCCGAGCGTGCCCAAGTGCTTTAGGTTATTGGTGTTTCTAAGCTTAGGGTGCTTTTGGGTGAGATAATTAAAATCATCAACCAGCGTGCCCCAGCCGTCTTGAACGGTGTCATCAGGGTTTGACCACGCGCCGACATCACGGCGAGAACCGCGTCCGCGAGTTTTACTGCGACCGTGCGGAATGGCTTTTTCCAGCTCGCTACGTAGGCCCTGCAAGTTATCAGGCAAGTCCTCAGCGGTTAAGGTGGTTTGCACCGCCATCATGCCGCAGCCGATATCGACACCGACTGCCGCTGGAATAATCGCCTCTTTAGTCGGTAATACTGTACCGATGGTTGCGCCGATACCCACGTGCACATCGGGCATCACCGCTAGCCACTTGTAAATAAATGGCATCTGCGAGGCTTTAATCAGCTGATCATGCGCTTTGGGATCGACAGGCACGCCTTTGGTCCAAAGTTTTATCGGGGTTCCGCCATCTTGAATGATGTTATGAGTGGTAGGTTGCATAGCGTGCTCCTTAGCGTTGTAAAAATTGTTTTTCTTATTTTATATAGTGCTAAGGGTATGCCAAATTTTCTATTCCCTAGAATTATTTTTATAAGTATCTGATATAAAAAGAAAAATAGTTTTACATTTTGAGAAGAGTTATATTCATAAAATAGCTTTGAACTTTAAAAATATAAATTATTCTATTGTTATATAATTTAATATATATTAGGTAAGATTAAAGTTAAGTAGTATTTGAATATATTTTTAAGTGTGTAGTTTAGAGACAGGTGTAGCGTAGATGATGGCTCACGGAGTGCAATACTACATAATCATCCGGTTACCTTATGAAACCAATCAGGACTTTGTATTTACAAATAAAACATCTGGCAGTTTGGCTTAAGTATTGGGACTATATGAGATGGCTATCGGGGGCAATAACTACATTGACGATGGGCAAGCGACTGATGAGCTAGATATGGATCAGCTGATAAAGATAGACAGCTAATTAAAGTAACTGTCTAAAAAGAATACGCTTGTTTTAACCTTATAAAAAACAGTATTAATCATTCGCCAAATGTTTTGCAGACTATTAATACTGTTTTATTACTCAGCGACTGGCTCTACCGGCTCAACTTCAGTATCTGGCGGTCCTTCAACTGGCGCTGCTTCTTCTGGTGGCGGCTCAGCACAAGCGCCAAGCAGTAATGTGGCTCCTAATAGACCATACATGATTTGGTTTCTCATTTTTGTTCCTTATTTATAATAGGCATTTATACGCTATGGTTATAATGATAGCTGGTTGCTTTGATTATAGCAGAATGTCCCTTTTTACAAAGCTCAATAGAGCAGCTGACTTATAATAAAAATATGCCTAATAACTCTCAGTCTAATATAAAACATCTTAACCAAGCTATCCCTAATAAAACCGCCATCATCGGCTTTCTCGGTACCACCTTAGACAACGGCTTTAATGACAAGCGTTGGCAACGCTGGCGACCGACGGTAAGTCTATGCCTGCACGATGATATGCTCGTCGATGAGCTGCATGTTTTATATAGCAAGCGTGATAAGCGCCTGTTTAAGATTGTCAAAGACGATATCGCCAAAGTCAGTCCGCAGACACAAGTCATCGCTCATCATGTGACGTTATCAAGCCCGTGGGACTTTGCCGATGTCTATGCCGAGCTATATGACTTTGCCACAGGCTTTGATTTTCAAGATAATACTGATTACTTGCTACATCTCACCACAGGCACGCATGTGGCACAGATTTGCTGGTTTTTACTGGTGGAGGCGGGGTTTATTCCTGCCGATCTGGTTCAAACTTCGCCGTGCCCAAGACCCGACCAAGCTGATCCGCAAGGCCGCTATCAAGTGATTGATTTGGATGTCTCACGCTACGATGGCTTGCGTGAGCGTTTTGAGGCCGAAAAGCAGCAACATTGGCAAACCTTACAAGCCAATCTGGTCACCCAAAACGCTGCTTATCAAAAGCTAATATCCGATATCGAAAAAGTCGCGACGCGCTCCACCGCGCCAATACTTTTAATAGGCGCAACAGGGGCAGGCAAGTCGCAATTGGCGAGCCAAATCTACGCGCTTAAAAAAGCCAAAGCCAATAGCAGCGCGCAAAACAAATATACCCTTGATAACTTTGTCGAGGTCAACTGTGCCACCTTGCGCGGCGATACCGCTATGAGCGTACTCTTTGGTCATATCAAAGGCGCGTTTACCGGCGCGGCGTCCAGTCGTGAGGGACTGCTAAAATCAGCCGATGGCGGATTGTTGTTTTTAGATGAAATCGGCGAGTTGGGTCTTGATGAGCAAGCGATGTTACTAACCGCTTTGGAGGAGCAGCGCTTTTATCCGCTGGGTAGTGATACGCCGATCAGTGTCTCATTTCAGCTGATGGCAGGAACCAATAAAGACCTGCGACAAGCAGTTGCCAATGGAGAGTTTCGTGCGGATTTATTTGCACGGCTCAATACTTGGACGTTTTTTTTGCCCTCATTAAAAGACCGCTTAGAGGATTTACCTGCCAATATCGACTATGAGCTGGCGCGTTTGGGTAGCGAGCAGCAACAGCAATTCCGCTTTACGGTTGATGCGCGGCAATTATACGAAGACTTTGCGACAAGTTCTGAGGCGACATGGCAAGGTAACTTTCGTGATTTGACCGCGAGTATGATTCGCTTAACAACGCTGACTGAAAGTAAAGTGATTCGGAAAACAGACGTACAAGCAGAGATCGCGCGCTTGATGAATATTTGGGGTTTGGTAGATGGTTTGAATGGCTCGAACAGTTTAAGTAATGATAAAGGCAATGACGCAACTAAAAATAGCCTAAGTAATGGTTCAAGTAATGATGTTAAAATCAGTTCCAACAGTGAGTTAGTTGAGCAGGGTAGTTATGACATTCTAAATAAATATTTAGATAATGAAACCCTTGCTACGATTGATCCGTTTGACGCAGTACAACTGGCGTATGTCATTGAGGTGTGTATCAGCCATAAAAACCAAGCGGCGGCGGGACGCTATCTTTACGCTAATTCAAGAGATAAGCTTAAAAGCCCAAATGATAGCGATAGATTGCGTAAGTATTTGCTCAAATTCGGGCTTAGATTTGATGAGCTGGGGTAGAGTTTAAAAGCATTGTTTTTGCTGATTGAATATTAAAATAAAAGGAAGTAGTTATGAGTGATCCACGATGAAATCTGTGGCGGCGATCCTTACATTGCTCATGTTCGCAATCGTTATAAGGTTAATGCTAATGGTTCGATAATGATCTATAGCGTTAAAGATGATAAATATCAACCGCTTTAATCCCCACCACCAATCCGCTCCGCCAATGCCTGCAACTTTGGCACTATCATCTCAGCATAGTCATCTGCTTCCCAGTTGGCACTTGGCACACTAGCATTGAGTGAATACGCATATTGCCCAGTGGCGACATCAAACACCCCAACCGCGACTGCTAATATGTCAGTAGAAAACTCTCCATCAGACACAGTATAACCGTACTGCTCATAATGCTCCGCTGCGCTGGCTAGAGTGCTTTGCGCATGGTTATAATTCTCGACAGACAAATTCTCTTGCAGATTGCCAATGATAACCGCCTGTCTTTCTTGTGAGCTTGCCGCATAAAAAGTTCGTCCAATGGCGGTGCGTGCAATGGGTACGGCTGAGCCAACTTGTAAATTGACCGATAGGCGAGCAGGGCTACGGCAGCAGGCAAGATAACGCATTTCGCCTGCAATCTCTGTGGCTAAGTTCACTGACACTTCGTTTTGTGTTGCAAACTGACGTAGCAAAGGTTCAGCAAATGCGACTACATCATGACGACTCCAAGCAGTAGCGCTTAATCGCACTGCGCTACTACCCAACTCATACTGACCGTAGGCGGTGATACGTAAAAATCCAAGCGTGGTTAAAGTGTAAATTAACCGAGTGATGGTCGCTTTCGGTAGTGCTGTCATTTGGCACAATTGCTGATGACTTAACTGCTCTTGCTGTTCAAAGGCAGCAAGTATAGACAAGCCGCGCCCAAGCGCCGTGACAAACTGTCTGTCTTCTGTCTTTTTGCTTTGCACAAGGGCATTATTCGTGCGTACTAGTAAAGGCGTCGGTTTTGGCAAGTTTTTTGTCATTTTTTGACCGCATATATTCAAAAAGGTTTACAAGAGAGATAAATTTTGCTTAAATAGTTTTACATTATGAAACTAAGTTTCACATAGCGGAACTTGGTTGTCAAATAAAATTGTTGTCAAATAAAATTTGCTTGTGATTTAGCTGGTTATATAAGTAGTTTTTGATAAAACGTTGATGAACAGTTTTTACAAGCCGTCTTAAGTAAAGGAGTACGACATGTCAGCACCTACTAACCTACGAACGAATGCCAGCCCAAGTTTTGATTGGGAAGATCCTTTTTTATTGCGTAATCAGCTTACTGATGAAGAGCGCATGGTCAATGAAAGCTCGCATCAGTTTTTTCAAAAAGAATTAATGCCTGGTATTTTAGAGGCCAATCGCAACGAAAATTTCGACCGTAATATTATGCGTCAAATGGGCGAGATGGGCTTACTTGGCGTAACGATTGAAGGTTACGGCTGTGCTGGTTTGTCAAGCGTGGCTTATGGTCTAATTGCTAAAGAAGTGGAAGCAGTAGATTCCGGTTACCGCTCTGCGATGAGTGTGCAGTCAAGCTTGGTTATGCATCCTATCCATGAGTATGGTACTGAAGAGCAAAGAGAGAAGTATCTGCCTAAGCTTGCTTCAGGGGAATATGTCGGTTGCTTCGGTCTGACCGAGCCTGATTCAGGTTCAGATCCTGCGTCAATGTCGACTCGTGCGCGTGCTGTCGATGGCGGTTATGAGCTGACTGGTAATAAGATGTGGATTACCAACAGTCCTATCGCTGATGTGTTCGTCGTATGGGCAAAAGATGATGAAGGCGACATTCGAGGCTTTATCTTAGATAAAGGTATGAAAGGTCTATCTGCACCGAAGATCGAAGGTAAGTTCTCACTGCGCGCTTCAGTGACTGGTGAGATTGTCATGGACAAAGTATTTGTTCCTGAAGCCAATGCCTTCCCAGATATTCGTGGTCTTAAAGGTCCGTTTGGTTGCTTAAATAAAGCCCGTTACGGTATCGCATGGGGTTCAATGGGTGCGGCTGAATTTTGCTGGAAAGCCTCGCGCCAATATACCCTTGATCGCAAACAGTTTGGCCGTCCATTAGCCGCAACGCAATTGGTACAACTAAAACTTGCTAATATGCAAACTGAGATTGCCCTTGGCTTGCAAGCAGCGCTACGTGTTGGTCGCTTGATGGATGAGCATAATGCAGCGCCTGAGATGATATCGCTAATTAAGCGTAACAACTGCGGCAAGGCATTAGATATCGCTCGTGTTGCTCGTGATATGCATGGCGGTAACGGTATCTCTGATGAGTTCCATATCATTCGCCATGTCATGAACCTAGAAGCGGTTAATACTTATGAAGGTACGCATGACATCCATGCACTTATCCTAGGTCGTTCGCAGACTGGTATTCAAGCGTTTTATTAATCTAAAGCGCTAGCAAGGTAATAATTAGCTTTTGATTAATTCATAGCTAAATATCAATTTTCAACGACTAACGTACGTTACTGTTTAGCCTTTAATACAGCGCTTAACATTAGCGTGCGTTTTTTTATAATTTGAAATAATGATGTATGCGCAAGCTTAAAATAATGAATACCTCAATGTTTCTAAAAGGTAAGGGAATATCATGAGTACGACATTACAACCTTCTAATTCACAAGACGATATTGATAATGCACCACGGGCAGCTTTACAGGGTATTAAGGTATTGGACTTGTCTAGAGTATTGGCCGGTCCATCCTGTACACAAGTGCTCGCCGATCTTGGCGCAGAAGTCATCAAGGTTGAACGTCCTGGCATCGGAGATGAAACCCGTCATTGGGCACCGCCCAAATTCAGCGATGACACTTCTGCCTATTATGCGACTATTAACCGCAATAAAAAATCGCTCACTGTCGATATCACGACCCCAGCCGGACAAGCCATTATCAAGCAGCTAATCGCTGATAGCGATATCGTGGTAGAGAACTTTAAGGTTGGCGGTCTCAAAAAGTACGGCTTAGACTACGATAGCCTGAAACAAGACAATCCGCGCCTAATTTATGCCTCTTTAACGGGTTTTGGTCAGACAGGACCAGATGCTAAGCGTCCAGGTTATGATTATATTATCCAAGGACTATCAGGGTTGATGAGTATTACAGGCCCCAGCGATGGTGAACCACATAAGGTTGGCGTTGCCATTGTCGATTTATTTGCAGGTCTGCAACTCACGATTGGTATCCAAGCGGCACTATTGGCGCGTCAACATACTGGGCTTGGACAACACGTCGATGTGGCGTTATTAGATAGTGCGCTGGCCATGTTAGCTAACGTCGGTATGAATCATTTAGCATCAGGAACTGTACCACCAAGACTGGGCAACCAGCATCCAAACATCGTACCTTATCAGGTGTTTGCAGGTCAGGGTGAAGAGCATTTTATTTTAGCGTGTGGTAACGACAGCCAATTTGCCAAACTTTGCGAAGTGCTAGGAGTCGATTGGCATACCGACAACCGTTTTATGACCAATCCTGCACGAGTAGTAGAGCGTGATCTGTTGTGTGATAAGCTGGCTAAGAAGTTTGCCGAGCATCCGCGTGCGTATTGGTTAGAGGCATTAGAGCAGGCAGGTATTCCTTGCGGTGCCATTCATAACATCGCTGAAGCTTTAGCAATGCCGCAAGCGCAAGCACGTGAGATGATTGTTGATTTTGCCGCACAAGGCAGTCCGGTAAGAGCGCTTGGTAGCCCTATTAAGCTATCAGCTTCTCCAGTAACTTATCGTACACCGCCGCCGCGACTAAGCGAGCATACCGATAGCACGCTTGCAGATCTTGGCTATGATAGCGAGATGATAGCCAAACTCAAAGCAGACGGTATTGTTTAGTTAAAATGGACAACAAAGCTAGGCTGAGCGTGAAGGTATAAAGCCTAAGCGCTGCTCTATTTGTTTGGCCAACTCAATCAGAACAGCACTCACCTCAGCGCGTTTGGCTTCATATTCAACTTGCAAAAAGCTGACTGCCATGCCAGCGACTGCGTGACCAGAGGCATTACGAATATAAGTACCTAAGCAATACATACCCTCGCGTAGCTGTCCATCATCTAATGAAATACGGCTGTCATGAATAGCTGCCATCTCATCGGCAAAGCTGACAAAGTTGTCAACGCCATTTGGGGTTAGCGGTTTAGGAAATTGCCCCTCATATATCGTCTCTATAGTATCTATAGGTAAGGTTGAGAGCATGGCTTTGCCCGTCGCCGAAAATACGGCGGGCACACGTACCCCAGCACGGAAGGTAAAGCCGAGCGGCGCAGGGGCTTCATGACAGGCCAAAAATACCACTTCTCCTAAGTCCAGTTTAGATAGCGTGACGGTATGCTGTAGTAGGGCAGGATACTGTACGATTAAGTCTTTAAATAGCTGGATCACACCTTGCTGCTGCTCATATTTGCCCGCCCAGTACATTAAATAAGAACCTAAATGAAAACGATTTTCAGCGTCTTTATAGATTACATGTTTGGTGAGCAGACTTTGTAAAATATTATGGGTTGAGCTGCGAGGAAGATCTAATTCTTTGGCAATATGAGCGGCTGTCAAGGGCTGGGTACTTGCCGTAATCAAATCTAAAATCTGAAAAGTTTTGTCTAATGCAGGAACAGCGGTTGAGCTCATAAGGGGCCTATAAAGGTGAGTAAAATTAAAAACAATAAAAATAAAGCGTTAAATAGTCATGAAAATGAGAATAAAGGTTGCAAAATGGATCCCATCATTCTTATAATGATGTCTCATATATAGAATCTATGTTCAGTATATTGAACAATATAACAGTTATCAATAATTATTTATGTAGAGTCGTATCAAAACGATTTCATTATCAAAGCTACTAATAACCGTTTTATCTACCTTTATAATATGCCATTAGTCCAATCGACAAGGAGCGTCAAAATGTCACAACGGTCACAATCTACTCTACAGTTGTCAAACCCAGACCTGCTTAAGCAACACTGCTTGATTAAGGATGGATGGCATGCTGCTAGTGATGAAGCCACTCTTGAAGTAAGTAACCCTTTTGGTGGGGACGTTATTGGCACTATTCCAAGTCTTACCACCGAAGACGTCAATGACGCTGTCGCTTATGCGCACGACGTACAAACAGCATGGGCTGCAAAAACACCAAAAGAACGTGCAGAATTATTGCAAAAATGGGCAGATCTCATTGATGCAAATAAAGAAGATCTTGCAATCATTATGACCGCGGAACAAGGCAAGCCTTTGACCGAGTCGCGCGGTGAGATTGGTTATGCCAATAGCTTTATTCGCTGGTTTGCAGAGGAAGGCAAGCGCGTTTACGGTGATGTGATTCCTGCCAATCAATCCCAACTGCGCCACGTCGTTCTTAAGCAGCCAGTTGGTGTTTGCGCGGCTATTACGCCTTGGAACTTTCCAGCTGCGATGATTACCCGAAAAGCTGCACCTGCATTAGCGGCAGGCTGTACGATGATCATCAAACCGGCCACTGAGACTCCATTTTCTGCGCTAGCATTAGGTGCATTAGCAGAGCAAGCAGGTATCCCAGCTGGTGTCATTCAAGTCGTTACTGGTAAATCATCAACGATTGGTGACATCCTTACAGGCGATACTCGTATTCATAAGTTATCATTCACAGGTTCTACGGAAGTGGGCCGTACTTTGATGGCTCAATGTGCACCGACTATCAAAAAGCTGTCATTAGAGCTGGGTGGCAACGCCCCATTTATCGTTTTTGATGACGCAGATCTTGAAAAAGCAGCCGAAGGCTTGATTGCTTCTAAATATCGTAACGCTGGTCAAACCTGTGTGTGCGCCAACCGTGTGTATGTCCAAGACAGCATCAAAGATGAATTTTTGGATGTGTTTGTCAAAAAAGTAGCTGAACTGAACGTTGGTAACGGCTTAGAGGAAGGCGTGGATATCGGTCCTTTAATCAACAAAAAAGCACTAGATAAGGTACAAGCACTACTCAAAGATGCATTGGATAAAGGCGCAACACTAATCGCTGGTGGTAGTATCAATAGCGCATCAGAGTTGACCTATAACCCGACTGTCATTACTGATCTTAGTAGTGACATGGACATTGCTCACGAAGAGATTTTTGGTCCTATCGCTACCATATTTACCTTTAACGACGAAGAAGAAGTGATTCGTAGAGCTAACGATACGATTTACGGATTGGCCGCTTACTTCTACAGCGGAGATTATGCTCGCTCATGGCGCGTCTCGGAAGGTCTTGAGTACGGTATCATCGGTCATAATACGGGACTTATCTCTACAGAAGTAGCTCCATTTGGCGGTGTGAAGCAGTCAGGATTTGGTCGTGAAGGCTCTAAATATGGTATCGAAGAATACGTTGTGACCAAGTACTGGTGCTCTGACGTCAGTTAATGATTTGACTGATGCATTTGGTTTTTAACAGTCAGTTTTTTGATCCTCAGCTTCTTCCATAGTTTTTGATGAATGTTAAGTTGAGGATCAATGCGTTAAAGAATTTTAGTGTTAAATAAAATTAATAAAATTTGGTATCTAGTATTTATTAGATAAATCGTTACTCAATAACCGCCACTTATGTAAAAATAAAGAAAAGGACATTCCTATGACTACGAACAATCAATCATTGCTTGAGCGCCGTAAAGCTGTGTTACCAACAGGACTTGGTGTGGCGTTTCCTATTTTCGCAGAAAAAGCAAAAAATTCTGAAGTTTGGGACGTTGAAGGTAATCGTTATATCGACTTTGTAGGCGGTATCTCAGTACTCAATACTGGTCACAGCCATCCAAAAATCACCCAGCGTGTCCATGAGCAACTAGACAAGTTTACGCATACAGCCGCGCAAATGATTAACTACGAATGCTACGTAGATCTTGCTGAAAAACTTTGCAAAAAAGCCCCCATCAGTGGCGATACCAAGGCTTTCTTTTTAACGACTGGTGCTGAAGCGGTTGAAAACTGCATTAAGATTGCTCGCGCTAAAACAGGTCGTCCAGGTGTTATCTCTTTCGTTGGCGGTTGGCATGGCCGTACGCTAATGTGCATGAGCCTAACAGGTAAAGTGCTTCCATACAAAAAGAACTTTGGCCCTATGCCAGGACCTGTTTTTCATGCGCTATTCCCAGCTGAAGAGTTGAACGTCACAGAAGCACAAGCGCTACATAGTCTTGAGATGATTTTTCAAGCGGATATCGATCCAAGCGAAGTGGCCGCGATGATCATTGAGCCAGTACAGGGTGAAGGCGGTTTTCATCAGGTAACGCCATCATTTGCTAAATCGTTGCGTAAAATTTGTGATGAGCATGGCATTGTACTGATTTTTGATGAAGTCCAGTGTGGTTTTGCACGTACGGGTACTTTGTTCGCCAGTGAGCAGCTAGGCGTCGAGCCTGATCTAATGACGAGCGCTAAAAGCTTAGCAGGTGGTTATCCTATCTCTGCAGTCATTGGTCGTGCTGATATTATGGATGCACCGCAAGTCGGCGGTTTGGGTGGGACTTATTCTGGTAACCCGCTTGCATGTGTGGCAGCACTGGCCGTCATGGAAGTCATTGAAGAAGAAAACCTACTTGAGCGCAGTGTTGAGATTGGCGATAAAATCGAAGCATTCTTAAAAGATCTAAACCTTAGCAGTATCGGTCATATTCGTCACAAAGGTGCAATGTTAGCTTTTGAGCTGATCGATAGTGAAGGCAAACCTGATACGGATGCAACAGCTAACCTAAAAGCTAAAGCTTTTGAACAAGGTTTATTGTTAGCGTCTTGTGGTATGCATGGCAACGCGATTCGTGTCATGGTTCCTCTAACAGTTGAAGATGAAGTATTGCAAGAAGGTCTTGATATTATAAAAGGTATTTTAACCGCTTAATTGCTACGCAGTTTTAGGGGCTTTGTGCTAAAACATATCGTAACGATTGTATCGGTTTTAACTAAATTTTTAGTTTGGTTAAAAGGTAGGGTATAGATATAAAAGCAAGGACGCTTTTGGAGTATTAATTCTGAATATAAGCTCTATAACGGCGTCTTGTAAATCAAGACGCCGTTGTTGTTTTTGTCAGTTCATATTTTAAGTTACAGTAATGAGAAGCCATTGCTTGCGCTAATACCAAACAAGTAATATGAGTATTAGAGTCTAGGCGGTAGGTTTTAGATATCAAATCAAGCCAGCTTAACCGTAAAAGGTTGACACGGATGATACACGGACAAGGAGCAAGTTATGTCTGCAATGAAAAAATCGTTAGGGGTAGTCGATATTATCGCTCTAGCATTCGGTGCTATGGTAGGTTGGGGCTGGGTCGTTTTGGCTAGTGGTTGGGTAGTCTCAGCTGGGACGTGGGGCGCTATCACCGCGTTCTTAGTCGGTGGACTTGCGGTCGTTATGATCGGTGTGACCTATGCTGAGCTGACCTCATCCATGCCGATTACAGGGGGTGAGCACACTTATACCCACCGTGCTTTAGGGGTTAATGTCTCCTTTATATGCTCTTGGAGTATGCTCTTTGGTTATTTGTCGGTCGTGGCTTTTGAAGCCGTTGCTCTACCTACCGTGGTAGAGTATTTGATACCGAATTATAATCAAGGGTATTTATGGAATGTAGCAGGGTGGGATGTCTATGCGACATGGGCAGGCGTCGGTATGGCAGGCTCTGTTTTAGTGACTTGGCTGAACACACGTGGTATGGAAGTCAGTGCTTGGTTTCAAAAAACAGCAGTGGCTGGTATTTTGATTGTTGGTGTTCTATTGTTTATAGGGGCACTGCTCTTCAATCCTGAAACGACAAACACTGAGTTGTCGCCTGCGTTCATTGGTGGTATTGGCGGTATTATGGCCGTTATCGTAATGGTTCCCTTTATGTTTGTAGGTTTTGATGTTATCCCGCAGGCAGCAGAAGAGATGAACTTAACCCGTCCAAATATCGGTAAATTCTTAATTGTCTCGTTAATTGTCGCGGTGATTTGGTATGTTGCGGTCATTTGGAGTGTAGGCGTGACGCTACCGTTGGCGCTAGCTGAAACATCCTCTTTAGGCACTGCTGATGCAATGGAGACCGCATGGCAAGGCAAATGGGCAGGTGTCTTACTGGTCATCGGTGGTGTACTTGGTATTATGTCGAGCTGGAATGCCTTCTTGATTGGTGGTAGCCGTTTACTTTATGCGATGTCTAAAGCTCATATGCTGCCAGCCTTCTTGGGTAAACTGCATCCTAAGCATAAGACACCAATCAATGCAATCTTACTTATCGGTGGACTTGCTACGCTTGCACCATTATTTGGTCGTAAGATGCTAGTATGGATCGTTACAGCGGGTGGTTTCGGTGTCGTCATTGCTTATACCTTAGTAGCAGTATCGTTTTTGGTATTGCGTTATCGCGAGCCTAATATGGTACGTCCGTTTAAGATTCCAGCAGGCAAAGTTGTCGGTATGATTACTATTATTCTCAGTTTGGGCTTGTTTGTATTATATCTACCCGGAATGCCATCGGCACTCTCTGGAATTGAATGGTCAATATTCGTCGGCTGGACCATATTAGGTATCATTTTCTTCACTTATGAGTCGATCAAAAATCCAGGCAAGAGCAAAGTGGTCATGGCAGCTGAGTTAGAAGAGTTAAAGATTGTCAATCAGCAGTGGTTACAAGAGAATCCTTACAAGAAATAAGTTTGTTACGGTTCTAATTGCAAGAAAGCCTAACATCAAATGTTAGGCTTTTTGTTTGTATAAACAATGACTCTATTAATTACGATTTATCACGAATCAACTTATAGTTTAAAAACTCAGTGATACCAAGGGTGCCAAGCTCACGACCAAACCCTGAGCGTTTGACACCGCCAAATGGGGTGTTGGCTTCAGAGCCAGACGGTGAATTAATCGTTACCATACCCACTTCTAGTTGTTCAGCGATCTGTGCTGCTAGAGCCGAATCTTGGGTCTGAATGGACGCGCCAAGACCAAACGGAACATCATTGGCAATTTTGATAGCATGAGCGATATCACGGGCTTTATAGATGACCGCGACAGGACCAAATAGCTCCTCGCGATAAACATCCATCGAATCATCAACGTCTGTCAGTACAGCAGGGGCAAACCAAGCGCCAGGCTTATCTTTAACCATGCCGCCTTCAACAAGCACAGTTGCACCTGCTTTAATAGCGCCATCTAACTGCTCTTGCAAATTCTGCGCTGCACTTTTTGATGACATCGGTCCAATGAAAGTTTTTTCATTATGCGGATCCGCTAGGCTCATTCCACGTACCGCGTCGGTAAAGCCTTTAACAAACTGATCATATACGCTATCAACGACAATTAAGCGTTTGGCTGCATTACAAGCTTGGCCGGTGTTACCAAAACGACCCTCAATAGCTCCTTCAACAGCTTGCTCAATATCAGCATCTGCTGCCACAATAAAGGCATCAGAACCACCAAGCTCTAAAACGACCTTTTTAAGCGCGCCGCCCGCTATTTTTGCAACTGCTTGTCCTGCGCGCTCAGAGCCTGTTAATGAGACGCCTTGGACTTTACTGTCTTCAATAATGGTCGCCGCTTGCTCATTGGTAGCAAAGACATTGTTATACACACCATCAGGCAGGCCTGCGTCTTTTAGGATATCAACGATGACTTCTGCGGTATTCGGGCACTGGGGCGCATGCTTTAGAATAATGGTATTGCCTGCCATGACGTTCGGCGCGACAAAACGTGCGACCTGATAATGAGGGTAATTCCACGGCATAATGCCAAATAATGTACCAACTGGCAACTTTTCTACAGACGCTGAACCTTGATCAACATCGATCGTATTCGGTGCCAATAGTTGCTCAGCATTGTCTGCATAGTAGCGATAAATTTCAGCGACCAAGCCGATCTCACCTTTTGCTTGCCCAACAGGTTTACCCATCTCATTGGCAACGATACGTGCAAGCTCATCTTGACGATCAATATAGATGTCAGCGACTTTATTCATTATCGCACTACGTTCGCTAAGAGAGGTTTTTTGCCACTCTTGATAAGCATTGTCTGCTTGTTCAATAGCATGCTGAATATCTTGCTCAGTCGCTGTTGGGTAGGTGGCTTCGATTTCACCAGTCGCGGGGTTGCTAACTTGATAGTCGCTCATAAATATTCCTTTGGTTAAAATCCATATTGATTATTATTCAAACAATTAACGTTTAAAATTTAATTTTACACCACTTATAAGTGTTCTGATAAATGGTAAAGCCCATTACAGTAACATATTAAACTGTATGAATAGCATAATGTCTTTAGTAAAATTACTATTGTTTAAGCGTTAGCGTTTAAGGGCTGGTTGCTGCTGGGTAATACAATGAATATTACCGCCTCCAAAAACAATCTCTTTTGTCTGTACTCCCACTACCTGATGACGAGGAAAGATTTTTTCAAGCTGTTCAATGGCCAAACTGTCGTTAATATCATCATATTGCGGGACAATGATGGCCTCATTACAGATTAAGAAGTTGGCATACGAGGCAATACATACATCACCTGTATGGCGCGCTTTGGCATCATCAGACTGTACTATATCGTAGTTTTCAGGCAACGTAACTGGCTTTTGGGTACAGCAAAGCTTATGAACTGTTAGACGTCGGCCTTTAGCATCTTTCATGTTTGAGAGTTGTTTATAGGCTTTTTGAGTGGCCTCAAAAAACGGATGGTTGGGGTCATCGGTAAACAAGCAAACCACCTCACCCGGACGAGAAAAGCAGGCGATATCATCAATGTGTCCTGTGGTTTCTTCAGGATCGATACCATCATCAATCCAGAGCACCTTTTGGGTATTAAGATAAGTGTTCAGCTTGTCCTCGATTTGAGTTTCGTTAAGATGGGGATTACGGCCAGGACTGAGCAAGCACATACGTGTGGTCAATACTGTGCCTTCACCATCGACATGAAACGCGCCACCTTCCAGCACAAAATCTTCGGTACGGTAGCGTTCGATATTCAAATAATCGCATAGACGTGCAGCTAACTTATCATCGTCATCCCAAGGCGCATAAAGGCCATCGTAGTCTCCGCCCCACGCATTAAACGTCCAATCACAGCCGCGTAGCTCACCTGCATCATTGATTAAAAATGTCGGTACGATGTCCCGCGCCCACGCATCATTGCTCGGCATGGAGATGACGTCAATATCAGCTGGCAAACTATCACGACAAGCTTGGTAGTCATTAGGGTTGACTAAAACTGCAACCTTACAATAGGGCTTAATAGCCATTGCCACCGCTTTGTAAGCTGCTTTGGCAGGGACCGCCTTTTGACGCCAGTTGTCTTCTCGATAAGGCCAGATCATCCACACTTGCTGTAAGGGCTCAAACTCGGCTGGCATATAAAAACCGTCGTCTATCGGAGTTGAGTCTTGAATGAGTTCAGACATATAAGTCACCTTGTTAGCAGTAATCTTTTAAGAAACAATTTTGTATAACCTATCTCAGTCACAGTTTGACATTACGTGCAGCTTAGCCATGAGTCAGTAACGTGCCATACATAGAAGGACGGCGATCACGAAAAACGCCCCATTCTTGGCGTTCACGAGCAAGTTTGTCTAAATCAAAGGTGGCGCTGATGACTTCATTATTATCTGCTGATGCTTCTTGAGCTATCTCGCCTCGGCCATCAGTGATGAATGAGCCACCATAAAACGACATCACGCTATCAGCACCATTTTGTGTGACGGTCTCAGAGCCAATACGATTAGATGCAACCACTGGCATTAGGTTGGCTGCTGCATGTCCTTGCATACAGCGCTGCCAATGCCCCTTTGATTCGATATCTAGTGTTGGCTCATCCCCAATAGCGGTTGGGTAAAATAATATTTCAGCACCCATCAATGCCATGCTACGCGCGCATTCAGGGAACCACTGATCCCAGCAAATTCCGACCCCAATTTTGGCGTACTTGGTTTGCCACACCTTAAAGCCAGTATCGCCTGGGGTAAAGTAGAACTTTTCAGCATAGGGAATGCCATCTGGTATATGCGTCTTACGATAGGTGCCAAGTATCTCGCCATCGGCATCAATTATGGTGATACTATTAAAAAACGTATTGCCCGACTTTTCATAGAAGCTAATCGGTAAGACCACTTCTAGCTCTTTGGCCAATTTTTTGAAATGAGTGATGGCAGCATTATCTGCGACAGAGGTGGCAAGTTTAAAATAATCAAAATCATGAACTTGGCAAAAGTAGGGCGTCTCGAACAACTCTTGGAGTAAGATAATATTGGCACCGTCCTTAGCTGCTTTGGTAACCAAGTCAGTTGCCGTATCTATGTTTTGTTGAATATCCCAACCACAAGCCATCTGTGTGGCAGCAACAGTTACAGTACGCATAATCTAATTCCTTTTATATATTAGCTAAGAAGTAAGGTCGGACAAAAAAACCATATTAAATAGTTGATAATGGACAATGACCAAACGGTAATTGCCCATAGTATAACGGTCTGATAACAACACTATGCTATATCTAGGCCATCATAAACCCTAAGCCTAAGAAGGTTGCGACAGACAGTACCGCACCTAGCATAGCGTAAGGGAACTGTGTAAAGGCATGCTGCATCGGTGAACACCCAGCGCCTTGTGCTGCTAGTAATGATGAATCACTAAAGAAACAAGCATGACTACCAAATGAAGAGGCAGATAACAAGGCACCAATCATAAGTGGCGTACTAACCCCCAGCGCCATAGAGATTGGGAAGACAATTGGCATCGCTAAGACATATAGACCCCAGCTTGACGACGTTGCAAATGTTAAAAAAGCCATGACTGCAAAAATGACAGCAGGGAAGATGATAATGGTCATATATGGTGTGATGGATTCAATGACATACATAGTCATGCCAAGCTCATCGTTGATGGCTTTTAGAAAAAAGCCTCCAATTACAGTTGAGAGTGGGTATAACATGACCTTAAAGCCTTTAAAAATAGCTTCAACTTGGGTCTCAAAGCTCAAAATTCCTTGTACCCAATATACAAGAACCGTCACAAAGCACGTCAATAACGCGCCTCTTAATAAATCAATTTCAAAGTAGATGGTTGAGACGATCAATAAGATCATAGGAAAAGCAAAATTTAAGATATTGGCTTTAAATGATAACTTGCGTTTGGCTTTGACGTTTGAGATTAACTGCTCCTCTACAAAGGCTTCAGGAACAGGGTTACCAGCTTGTGCACGTTTTTCAGCCTTTTTCATTGGTCCCCAGTTGCCAAATATACCAGTTGCAACCAAGAATACGATAATAAGGGCAAACCAAGCATACGCCATATAAGGAATAGCACTGATATAAAGCCCTAAACCAGCGCCGTCTCCTGCGACGTTATTCTCTTCCAACAAGCCTGCAAAGTAGACAGCCCAAGTAGAAATAGGAACAATAACACACATGGGCGCCGCTGTAGAATCGACGATATAAGCCAGTTTTTCACGTGATACGCCATACGCATCTGTGAGTTTTTTGACAGAAGTCGATACGGCCAGACAGTTGAGATAGTCATCAATAAAAACCACAATACCCAAAGCAAAGGTAGCCAAAAGTGACTGTCTACGTGATTTGATGATCTTTTGTAGCCATTCACTAAAGCCATCTAGACAACCGCTGATCTCAAGCAGTTGAATAAGCCCGCCCATAAGACCACACACCAAAACGATCCAGATAATCGTCTCATTACCTAGAACCATGGAGATATTGTCGGCGAAGGGGGAGACCAGATCAAAAGGATTGAGCATGACCAGGCCGGCGACACAGCCTGCTATCATTGATTCAAACGGGCGTCTTGAGACAATAGCAGTGATTAAGACTAGTAGCGTTGGTAATAATGATAATGCACCCCAAGATTCTGATGCATCTCGAGTACTTGAAAGCCAGACAAAGGCAAGATAGATAGCTATGCCTACTACCACCGTTAAGAACACTCGTTTGTTATGAAACAGTCCTTCAACAGCGTCGTTGAGCTTCATATTCATGGTTACACTCCTTGTAAAACCTCATTTTTTATAGAACAAAATATGCTCTTTAATTTATGCTTGATAACAGTTATGAATTTACTGGTATCAAGCTCATCACAACACTCCTTTGCTGTGATGGTGTAATGTAACAACGATCCTCAAAAAATTTAAAAAATGAACTATTATCTATTAATTTATCTTATTGGTCTACATGCCAGTACGATCTTTTAAGGCATACCACCATGATCCCATCATCGAATAAGGTACTCTTAATGCACGGCCCCCTGGGAAAGGTATCCATGGTATCTTGGTAAACGTATCAAACTCTGCAGTCTTGCCATTGATAGCATCGGCGAGTATCTGTCCAAATAGATGCGATCCTGTCACGCCATGACCACTATAGCCATGCGCGAAAAATACGCGATCATGTAATTTACCCAGCTGGGGCACACGAGAAAAAGACAAGGCAAAGTTACCACTCCACGCGTAGTCTATTTTGACATCGCGCAATTCTGGAAATATCTTATTCATATTGGGTCTGATTTTAGCTGTAATGTCAGATGGGTCTTGACCACCGTAGACGGTACCACCACCGAATAACATACGCTTATCAGCAGAAAGACGGTAATAATCCAGAATATAGCGCACATCTTCAACACAAACATCGGTTGGAAGCAGTTGGTCTGCCAAATCACCCAAAGGTTCGGTCGCGATGATTTGCGTTGATACTGGCATGACGCGATCCGTCAGTTTTGGAATGACTTTATTTAGATAAGCATTGCCGCAAATTACAGCCTGCTTACAAGTCACTGTGCCAAATTCAGTGATGATTTTGATAGAGTCATCGAAGTATTCAATATCAACGACCAACGTATTTTCATAGATGGTACCGCCGCCTTGTTCGACAGCAGCGGCTTCACCGAGTGCTAGATTGAGTGGGTGAAAGTGCCCGCCTGAATGATCAATGACACCGCCCACATAAGCATCTGTTTTTATGTGTTCTTGAATGCCAGACTTGTCCAACATTTCTCGATCATGCATGCCATGGCTTTCCCACAATGCATGCGTTTCTTGTAAGTCCCTTAGTTGTCCATTGTTTAGAGCTGCAAAGATGTTTTTTTCTTTTAGATCGCAGTCAATATTGTAATCAGCGATAAAACGACGAATAATTTTGCCACCGCGAGTCACTAGTTGACCGACGAAGTCTGCGTTTTGTTGACCATAAGATTTTTGAATCTTTTGTAGGCTGGCGTTAAGGCCATTGACGATTTGACCACCATTACGTCCTGATGCGCCCCAGCCGATCTGCGCGCCTTCAATAATGACGACTTCATGATCGGTCTCGATCAGATGTAGGGCGGTTGATAAGCCACTATAGCCACCACCAACCACACAAACCTCCGTTTGAATGTCATTTTTTAGCGTCGGTCTGTCAGGCTTAGGATTACGACTGGCGGCATAATAGCTATCAGGATATTGCCCTTTGTCTGAATAATGCGGAATATTGCGCTTATTATTAGACGGCTTGTTCGGCTGAGCATTTTGCTCCATAGGCGGTGTAACATTGCTATTTGACATATTAAACATCCTGTAAATAGGTGAGGTATTCAAGGTTAGTAACTTGCTGAGCAAAGCGCTTGGCTTCTTGTTTTTTGACAGCGATTAACAGCTCAATCATCTCACTTGGGAACAATGAGTCGATTAAATCACTATTTTCAAACTTACGAATGGCTGATAACCAGTCTAAAGGTAACGTTTTAAGCTCACTATCGTCATAAGTGATACTGTTGATGGGTTCTGGGACTTCAAGCTTGTTTTCAATACCATATAGCATGCCTGCCAAGACTGCACTACAGACCAGATAAGGGTTGGCATCTGCACCAGACACGCGATGCTCAATCCGGCGTGCTTTAGAGTCGCCACCTGGGATACGTACGGCTGCCGTACGGTTTTCATAGCCCCATGAGATATTATTTGGTGCCAGTGTCCCTGGAGTAAAGCGGCGATACGAGTTGACGTGCGGTGCAAATAATATGGTGCAATCTGACATGGTTTTTAGAAGGCCAGCTACCGCATGACGTAGCATATCTGACCCAGCTTCTGAGCCATCATCAAAAACATTGTTGCCATCTTTATCAAGCAGACTACAGTGAACGTGAAAGCCATTACCTGACTGCAAACCAAAAGGCTTTGCCATAAAAGTTGCGGTTAGTTTACGACGTGCAGCGACAGCTTTGACAACCTGTTTAAACAAAATGGCATCGTCTGCAGCTTTTAATGGATCGTCGACATGTAATAAATTGATTTCAAACTGGCCACAACCATTTTCAGCCAAGGCAGCATCAACAGGAATATCAAGCTTTTTACACTGAGCATAGATTTCATCTAAAAATTCATCGAATTGTAGTAAGTCGTTGATACTTAAAATCGATGTTTTATTCAGGCGTAGCCCACTTTTTGGACGAATAGGGGGTTTTGGGGTTTCGCCTTCAGTGTAATCAAGCAGATAAAACTCAAGTTCCGTTGCCATAACTGGCGTGAGTCCAAGCTCTTTGAATTTTTTACTGATGTAATCTAAAACGTGTCTGGCATCACCATAATAAGGCTCGTTGTCTTCGGTATAAAGCCAAACGGGTAGCAAAGATGATGGTGCACTAGTGTTAAGAAGGGGATATGCTGCACGGCCTGTAGGACGAGCAATGGCATCTATATCACCATTGCATTGAGAAGACTCAATGACATCAGCACCCCATATGTCGACGCCTAAGATTGACAAGGGCAAACGGATGCTACCGTTCTGAGCTTTTTCCATTTGACTAAAAGGGATGCGCTTACCACGAAGTAAGCCATTAATATCACCTGCAGCCACATAGACATATTCAGTGTTGTTTGCAGATTCGACCATTCCATTGGTTGTCGTCATGTCTCTAATTCCTATTGATTTTCAAGATTTTTTGAGTTGTTGCTACTAAGCCTTTAGTAGCTGTTGTGTATCACTTTTTTATAAAGGTTATCGAAGATTTCAAATAAAACAGTGACTATAAGTGATGTCATAAATAAAGTTTATTGCCTCGTTACCAGTTACTGCTAAGCACGTTTTATTTATCTTCATCAATAATATTAATGCCTTAGTGTCTTTTTACATCACTATTTATCAATACGCTTAATGGATGAAATGTATCTTTTGTCTTACTGATGTCATTCAATATATGATTGAAATTTATATATGTCAATTACTATTTAAAACTATTAATAAGTAACTTATTATAACCATTATGGATACCGTAGCATTAATAATGAAGTTTATAGTTTACATTTTATGAGCGAGTATGTTAAATTTTAAGCCATTATAAGCTCATCCAATCTGAAGTTTTAGGTTCGGATGTTACATTCAAGGAAGATTGACATGCATACTTTTAGACCTGTAATCGCTATTGTTTCTTGTTATAAGATGGTTGATGGTCAGCCATCACAGTCGGTTTATCAAAAATATATCGATGCTGTGAACTTTTATGGCGGTAATCCTATATTGCTACCAAACACAGCTGCCGATAGTGCAAACTTCGACGCATTATTAGAAATTTTTGATGGTATTTTATTGACGGGTAGCTATAGTAACGTTGCGCCAACCCGTTATGGCGCAACGCATCTTGAAGAAAAACAAGATTTGGGTCGTGATGATCTGAGCTTTAAGTTACTGGCTCATGCAGATAAGACAGGCACACCTTTATTAGCGGTTTGCCGCGGTCTACAAGAGATGAATGTACATTTTGAGGGAACGCTACATCCAGACTGGCGCGAAGTCGAAGGGTTTTATGAGCCGCATCTAGAAGACAGTACAGCGCCTCTTGAGGTACAGTATCAACCTGTACACGATGTCTTAATCCAGCCAGAAGGACGGTTGGCGGAGTTTGGCAAAGAATGGCATGTCAACTCCTTGCATAAGCAAGCCATCAATAAAGTCGGAGAGCGCTTATCTGTGGAAGCTGTAGCACGTGATGGGCTAGTAGAAGCAATCAGCTTAGTACAACATCCATTTATGATTGGTGTACAATGGCACCCTGAGTTAAATTATGCGCAAGATAACTTGTCCAAATTTTTGTTCACGGAATTCATTCAACATGCCAGCAAAAAACTCTCTAGATAACGTTTCAGATACAACCACTTTAGACGATACAGTCGCCGCCGAAAAGGCTCAGACAGCCATGGAGGCGGATGAACGACCAGAAGAAGATATTGGTAAAAAGATTAATCAGCTGCGACTTGCTAAAGGTTATTCACAGCGTAAGCTTGCAAGGCTTGCAGGACTGACTAATACCTCAATCAGTGCTATTGAGCGTAATAAAGTGAGTCCGGCTGTCAATACATTAAAAGCAATTTTAGCGGTGCTAGGCTCTGATTTGACGACTTTTTTTAGTGATGAGTGGAAAGAGCCTAAAGCAAGGGTGGTGGTAACTCCCAAAGATTTGATTGAGCTTAGTGAACCAAATAGCAGGGTATCACTCAAACAGGTATACAACTGCAGCACAACCAAAAACTTGGGGTTTTTGATTGAAACCTATCAGCCCAACAGCTCAACGGAAGAAAAAATCGCTCACGAAGGAGAAGAGATCGGTACGGTCATTGAGGGCAAGATTTTGATTCGTATCGAGGAGACCACATACTTGCTAAATAAAGGGGACAGTTATGTGATTGATACCATGAAGCCGCATACCTTTATCAATCCTAGCGATACGGTGACTCATATAGTGAGTGCGCATACACCAACGACTTATTAGATAAAATGATTATATAGGGTTGCTGCTATACTAAAAAGTAATGCAATTCGTTCTTAACTGTTATTGCTTATAATCGTGTTCCGTTTTACTTTTATCCATTTTACTTTTATTAGTGACGACAGCTTTATCATTAGCAGTCTGTTCTATATTTGCCACTGAGTCGCCAGTTGTTTTTGGCGGCTTTTTTAATAGATTAATCTTTGTATTTATTGTCCTTTTATCATGAGTATCGATAAAAGGAGAATTGGCCACTTTTAGATGCTTTTTGGATCTTTGTAAAGAGTGAGCATCTAACAACGCTTTTTGTTCTTTTTGCAGTGCTTCATACAGACCTTGATAGACTTCAATGGTCTCTTTAATCATTTGGCGCATGGTAAATTTATCTGTCATCTCAGGTCGAGTGACACTTTCTAACTGACTTTTGACAACTTTGCATAGAGCCTGAGCATTATATTTTTTAACCAAGCCCTGCGGGTATAACGGCTGCAAAATCTCACTAAAAGCCGCCTGATCCCAACCAATCACGGGCGTACCTAGATGAATGGCCTGCAGGGCATTAATACCGATAGACTCAGGCTGGTTGGCAAGTGCCATAACGATATTGGCCGCTGATAGCCACTCGCGCATGTCGTTACGTTTACGACCGACATAGGTAATACGTTCGGCCAGACCCAACGTATTGGTGCGTTGACGAAAGTCTTCATGCGCCACATCACCATCTCTATGGTCTTCGTCCATAATGATAGCGTGAATGTTGGGAAATTGTTCTTGCAGATTACCTAAAATATCAATCAGCCATTCTTGTCCATACTCATTACCAATGATAGTCGGAAAAACCAACCATTTCTTGTGTTCAAGCTCTGGATATTCTGCAAAGGTACGGCGCAACCAATATACAGAAGGGTTGTGCCGATACGGATAACGACGCGTATCAACGCCGCGGTAGATACGCTTGATGGACTTTGGATCGATCTCTTCGCGATGTAGACCTTTTCTCAAATAATTCGTCACACTATCTGATACCGTAATAATAGTATCGACATCCAGTAGTGCTTGTGAATATTTATTAATTGAATAAAAACCATACATGGTTGAGACTAGCTTTGGTCGATGTTTTACGCGTGCTCGGCGCAGGGCTAAATGCAATATCCAAGCAGGTGTGCGTGAATGCACATGGATAATATCAGGATTGTATTGTTCGATAAGATGACGTAAAGGGGCAACTTGTAAGATTGATAACCATGATTTTTTATACATATGCAGCTGATGGTATATATTGCCATCTCGCTCTAAACGTTTGACCAAATCGTTATCATCATCGGCACTAGAGACAATAATAGAAGTATGCCCGTTTTTGGCCAAAGCACGTCCAAGATGAAAAATCCCACGTTCGGATTCATCATGCTTCAAGGACGACAGTAAGCGCATAACTTTCATAATAGCGTGGGCCACCAGTTAGGATATCAAGCTGCTATTGTCAGTTAAAAATGCTGAAAACTCAACCATGAAGACCGATTAGAGATGACAAATCACCATGCTGGCTCAAGTTTCTACAGTCTAAAGAATTGATAAGTGGCTAACGACGCTTTTGCAAGTGTTCAGCATTGGGCAATATTTGCTTTTCGCTTAAGTATTTCCAATAGCGCTGCGGTAAATACTGTCTGTGCAAACGAGGGTTTTTGCGCTCTTTAATGTTGACGTTGGTAAAGTAACCTTGCCAAAATTTTTGATAGCGCTGTTCGTCCTCACTATGAATACTGGCAGGATGACGAAGGACTGCCTCATCAAGCTCAGTGATGGTTTGTAGGGCAGCGGGGCGCGTGGGCGTGCTTTGACTCGTATTATAGTAAATGCCATAGTCACGAGCCAGATCATAGATGGCCCAATGCTGATCTTGATAGCGCTGCCGAAAATGCTCCCCAATCAGCGGTAAGACGTTAAAATCAGGCTCAACACGGGCAAAATAGATGTCACTGGTTGTATGCTCAAAA
The DNA here is from genome assembly GCF_051847555.1 of Psychrobacter sp. 1Y4. Taxonomy (NCBI): domain Bacteria; kingdom Pseudomonadati; phylum Pseudomonadota; class Gammaproteobacteria; order Moraxellales; family Moraxellaceae; genus Psychrobacter; species Psychrobacter sp. 1Y4. Next base: position 78,850 of record NZ_JBPYDE010000011.1, read on the forward strand.
CGCACAAAGGCTTCCATACGGTGCTTTTCACGTCCGACAGACTTTACAGTTTGTACCAGCTCAAGTATGTTCAAGTTACCCAAGTCCTGCATAACATGGCGACTAGGGTAGTCAATAGCATATTTGACTACTTGAAATAAAGTGGTACCAATGTCATCCTTTTCAGACAAAAACCCCCAAAGTAAATTGCGCATACCTGAGCGACCTAATAGCTGGTTTAGTTTTACCAATACACGTTCAGCATTTTCTTCATTAGGCACAACGCTGGTTGCTTGAGCAATCAAAGAAGGTACATAACAGTCTTGGGCAATTAATTGTAGTGCTTCATCGTCTTGTAATTTATTAGCATAAACATAGAAGACAGCACTTAGCCAACCTTCAAAACTTGGCTCGTAAAGTACAATGCTGGGTGTCAATTGACCAACAGAGTACGTGGTGTTTGGGGCCAGCTCTAGCATATACACTCCTTTTAAAACAGTGCCAGTTGCCCACTGCGTTGATCCTTGTACTTAGTCTGCGTCTGCGCCAGTACGTATTGACGAAAGTTGTCACGTGTTAAATGCGCAAGATGCTCGTTTTTACCTGTAGTAGCAATAAAGTATTTGGCACGATTGACCGCAGCGCCCATTTTTTTGAGATGATAAAGCGTCAACTGATTAAACTTACGCGCTTTGACTATTTTTTTGGCGGTTTTGGTGCCGATACCTGGAATGCGTACAATCATCTCGTAGCTTGCTGTTTGAATATTGACAGGAAAATGCTCGCGATGACGGATAGCCCAAGCGAGTTTTGGATCACAGTCTAAATCCAAAAATGGCGACTCAGGCTCAACGATTTCATGCGCGCCAAAACCATAAAAACGCATCAGCCAGTCAGCTTGGTATAGGCGGTTTTCACGCACCATCGGTACTGGCGTGCCGATGGCTGGTAAGCGATTATCAGACAGCATCGGCACGTAACCTGAGTAGTAAACCCGCTTTAAATCATACTGCTTATAAAAATGACTCGATAACTGAATCACTTGTAAGTCAGTCTCATTGCTCGCGCCAACAATCATTTGACTGGTTTGACCTGCTGGAGTGAACTTTGGTGCTTTTTTGTGTGTTTTACGGCTCTCACGTATGGTGATGATCTCTTCTTTTACCGTTTCCATTGGTGCTTTTAGCTCGTCGTGCGACTTTTCTGGCGCAAGCAAAGCCAGACCCGATTTGGTTGGAATTTCAATATTGACGCTGAGACGATCAGCATAAAGCCCTGCTTCTAGTAGCAGCTCTTTTGACGCGCCAGGGATGGTTTTTAGATGAATATAACCGTTAAAGCGCTCACGAGTACGCAGGATTTTAGCGACCTCGACCAGTCGTTCCATCGTATAGTCGCCACTTTTAAAGATACCAGAGCTGAGAAACAGCCCTTCAATATAGTTACGGCGATAAAACTGCATGGTCAGATCAACCACTTCCTCAACACTAAAAGCGGCGCGCGGTGTGTCATTGCTTTTGCGTGAGGTGCAGTACGCGCAGTCATAGATACAATGATTGGTCAGCAAAATTTTAAGCAAACTGACGCAGCGACCGTCTTCGGTATAGCTGTGACAGATTCCTGTCGCAGAAGCGTCACCGAGTCCGCCACCTTGATTTTTACGCGTGCCAGCTGAGGATGAGCAAGAAACATCATACTTAGCAGCGTCCGCTAAGATGTTAAGTTTGCCTTGTAATCGATCGTAATTGATGGTTGCCATAAGTTATAGTGCCCATTCATTAGTAGAGTACTATTTTATCAAAATTAACGCTAAGTCATTGGATTTATAGAAGAATTAGGGGTATAACACGACAGATAGTGTCGTATAAAGAAACAAGAAAAGGTCTTGAACATTCAAGACCTTTTATAAAGTGATGTGTCAAAACAGCATACGCCATAGTAGGATAGATGATTATTGAACTTTAGCGCGTATAATCACAGTCTGCGGCGTATTAGCATCGAGGTTGACTAAGTTCCATTTGAGACCAGAATAATTCTCTTGAACAACGACAGTATTACCAACTTGTTTGATGGTCTGATAGTTGTCACCACCAGTGGTCGCAAACGTCGGTAGCGAGCTGTTTAAAGACACCAGTTTGACGCCGCTTGGTAATGACACCTTTGCATTGATATCACTCACTGGCTGCGCAGTCGTATTGATATAAGTGGTGTGGTATTCAATAACATCACCGGGCGCGACGTGATTGGCCGGTACGGCCATGTCGCGGCCCTCGCTATTTTTTAGAATTTTCATGATTTTAGTTTGCGCGCCAACGATATCGGGTGTGCTAAAAGTTGGTTGTAGTTGTAAGGTATCTAAAGATGTTGCTATAGAGACGACTTGGTTGGTCACTGCTTGGCTAGTAACAGTTTGATTAATGGTTGGCTGGGCGCTAGTTGTTTGATTCAACACTGGCATCTCATTACTAGTAGCAACAGGCAGTACTTGGGCTACTGTATTTACAGGAGTGGTTAGGACACCTGCTTGAGTAACTTGTTTGGTCACTGGTATGGTATTAAGAGGTAGCGTATCAACTGGAACTGTCGTGATCGTTGTACTGCCCTGAGTGGTGCCTTGATGAATAGTATAGCGTGGCACATTGGAGATTTGAGCGACTGAAAACGGTAGACCGTCTTGCATCGTAATACCATTAGGCGTCGCAGTAATGGTCGCGTTTTTGCCATTAGAGTGCTGCTCGACCACAGTAGTATTGCCAGTAGTAGGCTGACCAATAGCAATTTTAGAAGCAGCATTTGCCATAGAAGTAGCAAGAACACAACCAATCAATATGCTAAAAAGAGTTACTCTCATGTATACGAACTGATTTTTGTTAAGTGTTTTTGGCGCACTAATATTCATGGTCATGACAGAGTCCTTTCAGATGATAGTAAATAAAGCTAAGATAAGTATTATATAAATAGAAAAAACCCTTGTAAGCTAACACTGTAGACCGTGTCAACCCACAAGGGTGGAAATCTTAATGGCAACCGCCAGCTTGACAGATACCAATCACAGGATAAGTATTAATTTGAATCCAAACAATTATGCACTAAAAAAATATCAGTAGAAAAGCACAATTGTGTAATTTACAAAAGCTAAATAGCTGTCAAAGGACTCTATAGTCAGTAGCTAATAAACAATAATTCCAAGTCTCTATACTAACCATAAATGACTTTCATTACTTCATATTCAACCACACCTTTTGGCGTTTCAATACGAGCTTCATCGCCTTCAAACTTACCGATTAAGCCACGGGCAATAGGGGAGTTGACAGAGATTTTACCCACTTTAAAATCAGCTTCGTCATCGCCGACGATTTTATAATGTTTTTCTTCTTCAGTATCCATATTTTCAATGACGACAGTGACACCAAACACCACACGACCTTCTTGTTTTAAGGTTGTAGGGTCAATGACTTGAGCTCCGCCAAGCTTGGCTTCGATATCACGGATACGTGCTTCACAAAATCCTTGCTGCTCACGGGCAGCATGATATTCAGCGTTTTCTTTTAAGTCACCATGTTCACGAGCTTCAGCGATAGAAGCAGTAATACGTGGACGGTCGACGCTTTTTAGTTGTTTTAATTCGGCTTCTAAGGCGGCATGCCCTTGTGGAGTCATAGGGTAACGTTGCATGGTTTTTTTCCTTAAACCAATAACATCACACCACCTCATAATGAGATGGTGTCGATGTTATTACAATAAATGTGAAATATAAAAAAGATGGTTTTTGTGTTGTTCAATCTTTAAAACGTTAAGGATTCAACAATTGATTTGGTATCTTACAATAAACTTACGTGATAAAAAGCATAGTCGCAATTAAGCCACTATGCTTTTTAAAAATTATACTATTAAGGTAAGGTTACGATTATGGTTAATTTACTGAATTTATTCGGTCGCGTCAACTACCTTTGCTTGCTCATGCAAATCTTGTAACTTATACACATCAAATGGCAAGTCAATCGCATAGGATTTACAAACAGCATCTGCTGCACCTAAGGTTGTGACATAAAATACTTTACCTTGGAGCGCACTACGGCGAATGGAGAACGAATCCTCCTGTGCCTGTTTGCCTTCGGTTGTATTGATAATAAGGTTAATCTTACCGTTTTTCAAGGCATCAACGATATGCGGACGACCTTCAGTAACTTTATTGATCTGCTGACATTCAATACCTGCATCGCTCAGTACTTTTTGGGTACCAGTAGTAGCAACGATATCAAATCCAAAGTCTGCCAACTGACGTGCGATAGGAGCGATTTGTGCTTTGTCACTATCACGAACTGAGATAAAAGCAGTCTTGGTTTCGTCTGCCGTTGGCAAGCCTGGCAGACGCTCATTACTACCGATCACGGCTTTATAAAATGCTTCGCCAAAGGTCTTACCAACGCCCATAACTTCACCGGTTGATTTCATCTCAGGACTTAAGATTGGATCGACACCAGGGAATTTGGCGAATGGGAATACGGCTTCTTTTACTGCATAAAATGCAGGGACAATCTCTTTGGTAAAGCCTTGATCTTTAAGCGAGGTGCCAGCCATACAGCGCGCTGCCACTTGTGCCAATGACGTACCGATACATTTAGAGACAAACGGTACGGTACGGGCAGCACGTGGGTTAACTTCTAAAATATAGACCGTTTTGCCTTTTACGGCAAACTGTACGTTCATCAGACCGATAACGCCAAGCTCTTTTGCCATAGCAACGGTTTGCGCGCGCATCACGTCGCATAATTCATCAGAGAGCGAGTAAGGCGGCAGTGAACAGGCAGAGTCACCAGAGTGTACGCCCGCCTGTTCGATGTGCTGCATGATACCGCCGATTACGACATCATTACCGTCACAAACACAGTCGACATCAACTTCGATGGCATCGTCCAAGAAGCGATCTAATAGGACTGGTGCTTCATTGGATGCTTGTACGGCAGTGCGCAAGTAATGTCTCAGCTCATCTTCGTTATAGACAATTTCCATGGCGCGACCACCTAGGACGTAAGAGGGGCGTACCACTAACGGATAGCCAACGTCTTTAGCTTTAACCAAACCGTCTTCTAAACTGGTCGCCAACGCATTTGATGGTTGTACTAAGTCTAGTTGTTGGATCATGTGCTGGAAGCGCTCACGGTCTTCAGCACGGTCAATTGCATCAGGACTGGTACCGATGATTTTGACGCCGGCTGACTCTAGTGCACGAGCAAGTTTCAATGGGGTTTGACCACCGAATTGTACGATGACGCCGTCTGGGTTTTCGATACGCACAATCTCTAACACATCTTCTAAGGTGATTGGCTCAAAGTAAAGACGATCTGAGGTGTCATAATCGGTCGAAACCGTCTCAGGGTTACAGTTGACCATGATAGTTTCAAAGCCATCTTCGCGCATGGCAAGCGCTGCATGTACACAGCAATAGTCAAACTCAATACCTTGGCCAATACGGTTAGGACCACCACCGATGACCATGATTTTTTTCTTGTCGGTTGGGTTAGCTTCGCATTCGCTGTCATAGGTTGAGTACATATAAGCGGTGCTGGTAGCAAACTCTGCGGCACAGGTATCGACGCGCTTATAGACTGGATAGACGTTTAGATCCCAACGCTTTTTGCGTAGCTGCTTTTGCGATACACCAAGTAATTTCGCCAGACGCAGGTCTGATAAGCCTTTACGTTTAAAGCTACGCATATTTTGTTCAGTTAAGCCGCCAAAGCCTAAGGTTTTCACTTGTGCTTCGGTTTTGACAATGTCTTCAATTTGTACCAAAAACCACGGGTCAATTTTAGTAAAGTTGAATACCTCATCGACACTCATGCCGACGCGAAAAGCATCAGCGAGATAGTAAATACGCTCAGGCGTTGGAATAGTCAGGCGGTTAATAATCTCAGAACGCGCTTTGTCAGCAGGTACTTTTGCCAGATCGATTTGCTCATCAAAACCATCAGCACCTGTCTCCATACCGCGCAGGGCTTTTTGCATAGACTCTTGGAAGTTACGACCGATTGCCATGACTTCACCGACTGATTTCATTTGCGTCGATAGGATATTATCCGCTTGTGGGAACTTTTCAAAGTTAAAACGCGGTATCTTAGTGACCACATAATCAAGCGCAGGCTCAAAGCTGGCAGGAGTCTCACCACCAGTGATGTCGTTTTGTAATTCATCTAAGGTATAACCAATCGCCAGTTTTGCCGCGATTTTAGCAATCGGGAAACCTGTGGCTTTTGATGCTAATGCTGATGAGCGTGAGACGCGTGGGTTCATCTCGATGACAACCATACGACCCGTGTCAGGGTTGATACCGAACTGTACGTTTGAGCCGCCAGTTTCTACGCCAATCTCACGCAGTACTGCTAATGAAGCATTGCGCATGATTTGGTATTCTTTGTCGGTCAAAGTTTGTGCTGGTGCAACGGTGATAGAGTCACCAGTATGGACGCCCATTGGGTCAAAGTTTTCAATGGCGCAGATGATGATGCAGTTGTCGTTTTTGTCACGAACCACTTCCATCTCGTACTCTTTCCAACCGATTAATGACTCATCGATAAGCAATTGATGGTTCGGTGATAAATCAAACCCGCGCTCACAAATCTCGATAAACTCATCGCGGTTATAAGCGATACCGCCACCTGAGCCGCCCATAGTAAATGAGGGGCGAATGATACACGGATAGCCCATTTTTTCTTGGGTCGCAAAGGCTTCTTCCATGGTTTCAGCAGTCTCAGCGCGCGGACATTCAAGGCCAATACGCTTCATGGCTTGGTCAAACAGCTCGCGGTCCTCTGCCATCTCGATTGAATCTTTGGTCGCACCAATCAACTCGCAGTTATATTTGGTCAGTACGCCATGCTTGTCTAAATCTAGCGCACAGTTAAGCGCGGTCTGTCCGCCCATCGTTGGCAAAATAGCGTCAGGGCGCTCAGTGGCGATGATTTGCTCGACCGTCTGCCAAGTGATTGGCTCGATGTAGGTCGCGTCAGCCATGACAGGGTCGGTCATGATGGTGGCAGGGTTTGAGTTGACCAAGATGACGCGGTAGCCTTCCTCGCGTAGCGCTTTACACGCCTGCGCGCCTGAATAGTCAAACTCACATGCTTGACCGATGACGATAGGGCCTGCGCCAATGATAAGAATGCTTTTTATGTCGGTACGTTTTGGCATAGTTAGGGCTACCTTCGTTTAAATGATGTTTTAGTGAATCTATACTTTTATAGGGCTTATCGTGTTTTGTATGATAACGCTTAAACCGCTATTAATGATTCAAGCGTTATATTTATTGTTCGACAGTTGACTATCTACTTATGGTTAATGACTGGTTGTCAAGACTTTAAGCCTTCGCCGTCTTAGCAGCTGCCATCATCTCTTCAAATTTATCAAACAGTGGCGCAGCATCATGCGGGCCAGGGCTGGCTTCTGGGTGACCTTGGAAGCTAAAGACTGGTTTATTGGTCAGCTCAATCCCTTGGTTAGTACCGTCGAATAATGAGCGATGGGTAGACTTCACATTGTCAGGTAGCGTGTCTTCATCAACCGCAAAACCATGGTTTTGACTGGTAATCATAACTGTACCAGTGGCTAAATCTTGTACAGGATGGTTGGCACCATGATGGCCAGTTTTCATTTTGATGGTGTTGGCACCACTGGCAAGACCAATCAGCTGATGACCTAAGCAGATACCAAAAGTTGGAATATCGGTTTCTTCAATGATGTGACGTACCGCATCGATAGCGTAATCACAGGCAGCAGGGTCGCCAGGACCATTTGATAAGAAAATACCGTCTGGATTCATCGCGAGCACGTCTTTGATCGGTGTTTGTGCTGGCACGACGGTCACATGACAGCCACGATCTACTAGCATACGTAGAATGTTGGTTTTACTACCGAAGTCGTAGGCGACAACGTTATACTTTGCTTCAACATGCGTACCTAAATGCTTAAAGAAGCCGCCTGTACCGCTATCATGGCTACCGGGTACATCACGGTTGAGTAGAGTATCTGATAAATCCCAGCTGCCCGCTGTCCACTCAAACGTTGTTGGCGTACAGCATTCTTTTGCTAAGTCCATGCCTTCTAAGCCAGCAAATTCTTGTGCTAGTTTAATGGCTTGCTGCTCATCATCGCTGCTGATAGTTTCACCATTAGAAGCAGTTAGAATACAGCCGTTTTGTGCACCTTTATCACGTAACAAACGTGTTAATTGACGGGTATCAATATCGGCAATGGCGACTGTATCATGATTTTGCAGATAATCGCTCAACGATTCTGAATTACGAAAGTTTGAAGTAACCATCGTCGCATCGCGGATAATCAGACCGTCTGCCCAGACTTGATGACCGTTACCAGACTCAACATCTTCAGCGTTAGTACCAGTATTGCCAATATGTGGATAGGTGAGAGTGACTAGCTGGCGTGCGTAGCTTGGGTCGGTCAGGATTTCTTGGTACCCTGTCATGGCTGTATTAAAAACCACTTCGCCGACACGATGACCAAGACTACCGATACTGACACCGCGAAAAATCGTACCGTCTGCTAGTGCCAAAATTGCTTGTATTTCTGTCGATGAACTCAAGGGTTGCCTCCACTATTATTGGTGAGTGCCATTATAATGTGTTGATTCAAATATTGGCCTATAATCGCTATCTATACTGTTATAACTGCCGTCAAAACCAGAATAAAAAAGGGCTAAAGTCAAAAATTTTCCACAAAAAAGCGAGAAGACATTATTGATGAAAACTACAAAACTCACTGGGTAGTGAATAGGTAACTTGCATCATGTCCGCTCGCTTAGGCACAGATTTTGCGCATTATATACAATATATGCCAATATAGCTAGCCGATTAGCAAGGTTAATAATCACTTATTAAATGATAGTTGCAACTGATTATTCCAAAAATCAAGAATAACCTAAGTACTAAAATATCTAATTGCTTACTCAAAGTTAATATAACTATGAGTCTACGATCAAAACGGCTGGATTTTAAGGCATAGCTTTGCCACAATGGACGGCACTTAATTATATCCAATAAATAATAAAGTCAACACGTACAACTAAAACAAGGATCCGTTATGATTTATCAGTATTTAGACAAAACCCCTGAGTTTGCTGTTCCATTCAACGGGTGGGTCGCAGATTCAGCATGCGTCATCGGTGACGTTTACTTAGGTCATCAAGCCAGTATTTGGTTCGGCGCGGTCATTCGCGGTGACAATGAGCGCATTCATATTGGTGATTATAGTAATGTGCAGGAGAATAGTGTTATCCATACCGATGAAGGTATTGAAGTCAAAATTGGTAATCATGTTACTATTGGGCATTTAGCCATGCTGCACGGCTGCGAAGTGGATGATAATAGTCTGATTGGCATCGGCGCTGTAGTATTAAACAATGTTAAAATTGGCAAAAACTGCATCATCGGTGCCAAAGCCTTAGTCACTGAAGGCAAAGAGATTCCAGATAATTCGCTCGTGATGGGTGCGCCTGCAAAAGTGGTCAAAACTCTGACTGATGAGCAAGCGGCTATGATAAAAGAGTCTGCTATGCATTATGCGGCGCGTTGCCAGAAGTTTAAAACTGGTCTGGTCGAGGTTGAACAACCAGAATAGTTGAGCATTAATGTCTAATTTATCAACATACTAATTCAACAATATCGAAACGTACTGACCAACACTTATTTCTAATGAGCACTTCAATATGAGCACCAAAAACATCGATACTGCTTTTGTAGCCCGCACCTTGGCGTTATTTGACTTAGACCACACTTTACTCGATGTCGATAGCGATTATCTATGGGGCGAATATATCGTCAAACATGATCTTGTCGATGAAGCCGAATATCGCACAGCCAATCAAAAGTTTTATCAGGACTATATCGAAGGCACTCTTGATGCGACGGAATATAATGAATTTGTCGCGCAGTTTTTGAGCAGTTTGCCAATGGATAGATTGCACGAATTACGAGAAGATTATATTAAAAGTGAAATTGAGCCTCATATTCGTCCAAAAGCGATGGAAGTACTGTGTCAGCACATTGAGCAAGGTCATGATGTCGTGATTATTTCTGCGACCAATGATTTTGTGGTGTCTGCCATTGCTGAGCGGTTTGGCATTACGGATGCCAATGTGCTTGCCACACCGCTTGAAATTAAAGACGAACGCTATACTGGCAAATTGACTGATAAGCCAAACTTTCAAGCGGGCAAAATTTATCATCTTGATAAGTGGCTTGATAAGCAGCAAATAGCAGGAGTTAAGTTTGAGAAAACTTATGCGTATTCAGACTCCAAAAATGACATCCCACTATTAGATTGGGCCGATGTGGCTATTTGCGTGTCACCTGATGATGCACTGCATGCGCATGCGCTTGCTCATCGCTGGGCAGTAGAAGATTGGTCGATTTAGCTTTTCATTATTCAGCAACGTCATTGCAATGAGTAGTCTACAATATCGCTTTTAATAATTATTTTTTTTGGCGTAGGCTGGGTTTTTAACCCAGCATTTTAAATTTGTAAAGTCCTGAAGCTGGGTTAAAAAACCAGCCTACAATAGACACTATTACTTAATAAACACAGGAAAACCTATGGAAATCAATCCGTATCAAGAACAAATCAAAGATCTATCTGAGCGTGGGCAGGACTTGCGGAGGTATCTTTGACTTCGATGGTAAGCAAGAACGCTTAGAAGAAGTCAATTTAGAATTGGAAAACCCTGAGCTATGGAATGACCCCGAGCGTGCCACTAAGATTAACAAAGAAAAAAGCCAACTTGATGGGGTCATCGATGTCGTGGTTTCGCTTGAGACCACCTTAGAAGATGCATCTGCCATGCTGGAGCTGGCAGTAGAAGCAGAAGATGAATCGTTGCTTGCTGATGTACAAGCCGAGCTCGACGATGCGGAGAAGCGCGTTGCGGACTTAGAGTTTCGTCGCATGTTTAGCGGTGAGATGGATCCAAATAACTGCTACTTAGATATACAGTCGGGCAGCGGCGGCACCGAAGCGCAAGATTGGGCCGAAATGCTACTGCGCATGTATACGCGCTGGGCAGAGGCGCATGGCTTTAAAGTCGATGTCATTGAGGTGTCGTCAGGTAGCGTCGCTGGTATCAAGTCAGCCACGATTGAAATCAAGGGCGATTATGCGTTTGGTTGGTTACGTACCGAAATTGGCGTGCATCGCTTAGTCCGTAAATCACCATTTGATAGTAATAATGGCCGTCATACCTCATTTGCTGCTGTTTTTGTTTCGCCTGAAATCGATGATAATGTCGAGATTGATATTAATCCAGCGGATTTGCGTATTGATACTTATCGTTCATCGGGCGCGGGTGGTCAGCACGTGAACACCACGGATTCTGCGGTACGTATTACTCACGAGCCAAGTGGCGTAGTCGTGACTTGTCAAAATGAGCGTAGCCAACATGGTAACAAGGCCACTGCGATGAAAATGCTACGTGCTAAGCTTTATGAGCTTGAGATGCAAAAACGTATGGAGTCGCAACAAGCGGTTGAAGATAACAAATCTGATGTCGGTTGGGGCAGTCAAATTCGCTCATACGTGCTGGATGACTCACGTATCAAAGACTTGCGTACGGGTGTTGAGACCTTTAACACCGGTGCAGTATTAGACGGCGATCTCGATCAATTTATCGAAGCGAGCCTAAAAGCGGGACTGTAGGGGTGTTTTTAAGAATAAATCCCTACTCTTAATTCTCTACTCTTTTTGACGTAGCCACCGCCTACAGCAATTCATAAGGTTGATAGTTGGGTAACGAAACAAAAATTACTTAAGGAAAAGTTATGCTAAGCGTAAATAATTATTTTGATGATAAAGTCACTTCTATTGCTTTTCAGACGGCGACTAAGCCAGCTACTGTCGGTGTCATGAGTATTGGTGAGTATGAATTTGGCACTAGCGAATTTGAAACCATGACAGTCGTTAGTGGAGCGTTGACGGTAAAGCTGCCAGAAAACGATGAATGGCAAACGTTTAATGCTGGCGAGCAATTTACTATTGAAGCCAATAAAAAATTTAATGTCAAAGTTGAAGTAGAAACGGCTTATTTATGTGTTTATGGTAAATAGTAGATTTTAACTTATAGACATATTAGCTAAAAAAACGCCAAGTGGTTAACGCTTGGCGTTTTTTTGTGGGAATCTGATAAGCTAGGTTTTACACAGCATTACACTTTATCTGTGGCAAGTAAACAGCAAAAATAATGACAGTTAATTATGCTAAAACAATAACTTTCAATAGGCGTACTGTTTTATGGCAAAGGAAAACCAGCAAGCAATTACGGAAGATAGGCGTCATGATTATGAGCTTTTAGCGCGCCGTGCCAATCTGCGTTATGTAAGCGACGATGAACCTGGATTTACACGTAGACGTTGGGGGCGCGGGTTTACCTATCGTGATGCGACTGGCAAAACTGTGAAAGATAAAGCGTTGCGTAAGCGTTTTGACGCTTTGGTTATTCCACCGATGTGGTCAGAGGTTTGGATATGCCAAGATGACAAAGGCCACTTGCAGTCAACGGGTCGCGATGACAAAGCACGCAAACAGTACTTGTATCATCCGTCATGGAACAATATCCGTGATCAGGCTAAGTTTGATGCCATGATAGGTTTTGCAGAAGCATTACCAAACCTACGCGCACAAGTCGAAAAAGATTTAGATACGCAGTCGTTATCACGCGCCAATATATTGGCTGCAGTGGTCAAATTGCTTGAGACGACCTTGATTCGTATTGGTAACAGCCGCTATGCTAAACTCAATAAAAGCTATGGTCTCAGTACTTTACGCAGTAAGCATGTGAGCGAAACAGACAACGGGCTGGCGTTTGATTTTGTTGGTAAAAGTTCGAAGGAGCATCATATTGAATTGCAGGACGAGCGTTTAATTGACATTGTACAGGCATGTAGTGAGCTGCCCGGTTATCAGATTTTCAAATATTTGGATGACAATGGCGATAAGCAAGTCGTTGATAGTGCAGATATTAATGACTATTTACGGATGCACACTTGCGACAATGATTGTGAAAGCAAGATGTATAGCGCAAAGGACTTTCGCACATGGATGGCAAGTGTGCTGGCGGCCAGCTACCTTTACGATGAGCTGCAAACGTCAGTAGGCAAGGAGATACTGACAAGTGCGCCTGAAAGCGACGAGCGCCAACAGCTCATTACGGATATGGTCAAAGATGTGGCGGATGAGCTAGGCAATACGCCCGCCGTGTGCCGAGCTTCCTATATTCATCCCGTCATTCTTGAGAAGTTTTTAGCGGGAGAGTTTTTTGAGCCCTATAAACAAGCACGTCGTGGACGCACTAAAGAATATCAACGCTGTGAAGAGAAAGCGTTACTTGGGTTTTTAAGTACATTAGAATGAATTTATAGCTATTAGAAAGCTTGCATTTAATCGTAAAAATGATACGTTATGTATTGAAATAAACATAGAAATGCGTTACTAATAGATTATATTAAATGTAAGAATAAGAGACGGTCTATAGGATATGACCGTTTTGCTATTAGAACTAACATATATCTGACTTGACCCGTTGATCTCTATTTATAAATTGCTAAAGGATTAGCTCATGATTATCTCGTCTTCAAATACCAATGCATCTCAAAACACTGCTTTGAATGCTTCAAACACTCTAGCAAGCTATGCTGATTATTATAATAATTTTGATATGGAAGCGTTGTTAACAGAGATCTTTGGTGATCATCTGGACGATCGGCTTAATGCTTATATGGCTTGCTGTGGACGTCATGTGCGTGATGGCCGTGCTGATAATATCGCGCTGGTACACGAAGATACTGCGGGTAATATAACGCGCATGAGCTTTGGTGAGTTAGATAAAGCCAGCGCACAGGTAGCCAGCTTATTACAGTCTTATGGTGTAAAAGTCGGTGACCAAGTAGCGACCATGCTACCGCGTACGCCAGAGTTATTAATCATTGTATTGGCAACTTGGCGATTAGGTGCGATATATCAGCCTTTATTTACCGCTTTTGGCTATGATTCAATCAAGTACCGGATGGACAAAGCCAACACCAAAGTAGTTTTCACTAACGCTGATAATCGTAGCAAGTTTGAAGATTTGGCTGAGCAGACCAAAATGGTCTTTATCGGTAGTGCAGCTGATAGTAAGGCTTGGGGTGACGACAATTATAACGAGATGATAGCAACACAGTCGCAAGATATAGAACCAGTTTTGTTAGATACAGATGCGTCGTTTTTGCAGATGTTTACCTCAGGGACCGTTGGCAAGTCAAAAGGTGTCAGTGTTCCATTAGCCGCGTTGCCAGCTTTTTATCTATATATGCGCTATGCGATTGATCTACGCGAGAGTGATAACTACTGGAATATGGCAGATCCAGGCTGGGCGTACGGTTTGTATTATGCGATTACCGGACCTCTACTATTAGGTGTCACAACTTATTTTAACGAAGCGGGTTTTGATGCGACCAATACGCGCGACTTTATGGTGCGTCATAAAATTACCAATTTAGCTTCTTCACCAACGGCATTTCGCATGATGAAATCAAGCGGTGTCTTTGAAGAAATCACTGATAATAATCCTTCGACATTATCACTACGCTGTGCCAACTCAGCAGGTGAGACTTTAAATACTGAAGTAGTAAGCTGGGTGCAAAACCATCTAGGCTGCCAAGTCTGCGATCAATATGGGCAGACAGAGACCGGAATGACCTGCTGTGAGCACCATGCGTTAGAACATGAATGCCCAGTCGGCTCGATGGGTATGGCTCTGCCAGGGCATACCCTCGTCGTATTGGGTGATGATATGCAAGTATTGCCTGATGGTGAGCAAGGCCAGCTGGCAGTTGTGGTCAGTCAATCGCCAGCATTTTATTTCCGTGGTTATAGCTGGAACGAAAAACAGGCTTTCTTTGAGGATTACTATCTGACAGGAGATGTGGTCGAGCGTCATAGCGATGGCAGCTATTGGTTCTCAGGTCGTGATGATGACATCATTACGACGGCAGGTTACCGTGTCGGTCCAACTGATGTTGAAAATACTGTATTAGAACATGAGGCCGTCGCAGAGTCGGCTGCCGTCGGTGTCCCCGATGAGGTGCGCGGACATAATATCAAATCTTATGTGGTGCTAAAAGACGGCATCGAAGGCAGTGACGAGATTGCCCAGCAAATTAAAGACTTGGTACGTAAGCGTTTATCAACCCATGCTTATCCACGTGAGATTGAGTTTGTTGCAGCATTACCGAAAACACCAAGTGGCAAGATTCAGCGCTTTTTATTACGTAGTTTGACTGCTGAATAAGCTGCTAAATGAATAGGCTTAATTGTCAAAATTTTTAATATTTTTAACTAAAATTTTTCAACATTTCAACTAAAAATACAAAATCTTAAATGGTTAAGGAATAATAATGCAAATTCAACAACACAGCTTTTTAGTCACCGGTGGTGCATCAGGATTGGGTGAGGCAGTCGTTCGTGCCATCGTTAGTAAAGGCGGCAAAGTCGTTATCGCTGATTTGAATGAGTCAACTGGACAAGCATTGGTCGATGAGCTGGGCGATAATGCTCGTTTTGTACGCTGTGATATCACCAGTGGCGAAGAGGTACAAGCGGCTGTTGATAAGGCTGAAAAGGAGTTTGGCGGGTTGCAAGGATCTATTAACTGCGCAGGTATCGCTGTCGTACAAAAGCTACTCGATCGCGAAAATAACCCAGCGGACCTTGATGCCTTTAGTCGTGGGGTTAATATTAATCTCGTTGGCTCGTTTAACGTGGCACGTTTGGTCGCGGCCTCCATTGCTAAGCGCATAGCGAATAACAGTGATACAGAGAGCGCTGCAGATAAGAACATCGATAATGGTGTCATTATCAATACTGCATCTATCGCTGCTTTTGATGGGCAAGTAGGGCAAGCAAGCTATTCATCATCTAAAGCGGGCGTGGTCGGTTTGACCTTGCCACTAGCTCGTGAGCTGGCACGTCACGGTATTCGCGTTATGACGATCGCGCCTGGAGTCTTTGCGACACCTATGATGGATACTATCCCTGAAAAAGCACGTGAGCAGTTAGAAGCGAGCGTTCCTTATCCTAAACGTTTGGGCAACCCTAGTGAATTTGCCAAATTAGTGACTCACATCATTGATAATGCTTACTTAAATGGTGAGGTCATTCGCTTAGATGGCGCCATTCGTATGGTTTAATCTGTATTAATTGGCTGTAAAATCCGATAACTCCTTGATATAAATTTCTTATTTATAAAAAAGACACAACATTTAGCATAGCGCTTTGCTATTTATAATAGATGCAAGATTGGTCGATATAGTAATATGGTTGCCCAATAAATATCGATTGAGAGTAAAGCGCTTGTCATCTCTCTGTATTTTTCTCCAAATTACTCGTTATAAGTTCATCTTTTATCTAAATTAGATGAATTCTGATTGTTGATGTAAATACAATTTCAACAGTCCAGGTCAATAGCATTAACTGCAAAAAGATACTCGTCTATCGTTCTAAAGCTACTCTTATAATACAATTATGAATAAAGTCCTTATAAATCAAAGGCTTGTTTTTAATTCTGTGCACGCCTTGTGGCTATTGACTCTTATTGATAATTACTATCTATAATTTATCATTTCAACTCATCAATAGAACGATTTTAAAGGCACTTCTTCAACGATAAAAATAGCTACAGAGGTTATTGTTACCCTATTACAGAACCATATATCAACGTTATAGTACCGTATATCTAGACTATTTTATGTTACCTCTTCCCTTTTAGTATTTCTGTGCTATTGTCTATAATCGCTTATCTGAATATAGAGAGGAACCCGTGTTTGAAAAGTATACCCACCATGAGTATCGAAACGACATTCAAGGACTGAGGGCCATAGGGGCTATTATCATCATGGTGTTCCATATCTGGTTTAATAAGGTATCAGGTGGGGTTGATGTATTTTTCGTCGTTTCCGGATTCTTAATGGCTTCAATAGTATTAAAAGGCTATTTTTTAAATGGTACGGTAAGTCCGTTTCCTTTTTGGGGCGGCGTTATAAAAAGAGTCGCGCCATCAGCATATATTGTACTTGCAGCGACACTTATTGCCAGCTACTTTATCTCATCGCCAGTTCTTATATATACCGTGTTACATGAGATCATCGCCAGTGCCTTGCATCTTGAAAATATCCAGTTAATTAGGCTTTCTGTCGATTATCTATCTACTGGTAGACCGCCAAGCCCGGTTCAGCAGTTTTGGGCGCTGTCTATTCAAATGCAGTTTTATGTGGTCTTTCCACTGATTTTGATTCCTCTTGCTTATTTTGCGAAGAAAAGACAAACATCTACGCCTCTTTTTTTGGGAATAATTGTTATTATACTGGCATCCTTTGCCTACGCTACTATGCTGGTCAAAGACGATCCAGCAATGAGTTACTTCAATCCATTGTCTAGAATTTGGGAGTTTTTCTTCGGTTCACTCTCGTTTCTTTTAATATCCAATGCCAAAAAAATAAAATATAGACAGATTTTAGGCATCTTAGGTATTGCTTTGATTATTGGCGGTGCAATCTTTATACCTAGAGGCGCAAATTTTTCAGGTCCTATATCTTTAATTCCTGTACTTGGTGCAGTTTTTATTATTATGTCAGGTGTCGGTGGTCAGGGCGTCGTAAACAAGCTATTGTCCAACAAATTCCTAGTATTTTTAGGGGGGATATCTTTCACTATCTATCTGTGGCATTGGCCTATCCTGATATTTTATAAAGAATATTTTGGTTATGAGTCTATTAGTCTGATACAAGGGCTAATGATCATGAGCGTATCTACGCTTTTGGCCTACTTTACCAGCAAAAAAATAGAATCTCCTTTTAGAAGAATACCAAGAGAAAAAGTACTGGTGAATTTTTCAATCGGAATTCTATTTTTCTTACCTGTGATGGTAGCGGCTTTCGCTTTTAGACACGAAGTCGTCTCTACTACTGAAAGCGCTAAAATAGAATTGGAACAAAAATCTATTGAACCATTTACAGGTGATAAAATTTACTTAGAAAATGAAAGCTTCAAACCAGATCGTGAACGTCTGCTTACGATAAAGCAAAGGGTCCCTGCTGCCTATGCTGCTGGTTGCAATCAATCTATGGACGGAGAGGAGGTGACTACTTGCGATTTTGGAGACTTATCATCTGATCGTGAGATAGTACTGGCAGGAGGCTCTCATGCAGTACAATGGATCACCGCACTAGACAGCATCGGTAAAGAGAATAACTTTAAAGTAATCAATATGACAAAAGCGGGTTGTCCTTTAGGAGTGGTAGAAGAGTCTAACGAATCTTGTCACATATGGAATGAGGAGGCGGTTGAAAAAATCATAGAGATAGCGCCTCATGCTGTCATCACCAATTCTACTAGAACGGTGGTAGATCAAAAGGAGTTTATCCCTCAATCTTATATTGATACTTGGAAAGTAATCTCTGATAACGAAATAGATGTGATTGGGATAAGAGACAATCCACGCTTTGGTTTTGATGTACCAGACTGCTTACATAGAAGTAGGAACGCAGCAGATACAGATGCGTGTGTCATAGACCGGACTGAGGCTCTATTGCCAACTGATCCTACTATAGAGTATCAAGACATTATTACAGGTATTGATATGTCAGATATGTTCTGTACCGCCGAAAAATGCCCGACTACTTTTTCTGGAAAAATAATGTATCGTGATGCAGAACACATCAGTATAGAGTATGCACACTTTATAAAAGATACCTTTGAAGATAAATTAAAAGAAGCGTTATCTATGGTCAGCTAAATCTATGGTCAGCTAAAAATATTCAAAATGTTAAGTTAATACAGAAAGAGCCCAGCGCATTGGTTAAATCAACGCTTTGGGCTTTTTTTATGTTAACAGCCTCTAGAGCCATAAATTTATAATTTCTCCTTACCATATTCTTCTCTTGAAATAGCTATACAACACACCAATTGATAGCCTATAAGTAATATCATTACTACTGGCAAGGTTTAAAACAAAGTAATTTTAGTTGGTATATGTGAGCACTATTACTAGTAAGTCATTATCTGGTGTTGACACTAAATATATTTAGTTGAAATACAATCCGATATCCCGCATATACATAGCAGACAAACAGAAGGGCCATGATATAAGCCCGTTATAAAAACTGTTAAAAATATGAATTATAAAAGGATAATACTATGAGATTTGAGAAGTTTACGCAAAAGCTGCAAGCCGCCATTCAAGAGGCGCAAAGCCTAGCGTTAGGACGTGATAATACTGGTATCGATCCAGTGCATTTGCTTGCCGTACTGCTGCAAGATGAGTCCAATTTGTCTATCTGTCAGCAGGCAGGTGCCTCTATTCCTGCACTAAAAAATGGCGTGGCAAAGGCGTTAGACAATCAAGCCAAAATTAGCGAGCCGACAGGGGATGTCAACCTAAATCCAAACTCGGTCAAAATTCTAAATCTTGCAGATCGTCAAGCGCAAAAAGCGGGTGATGATTTTATTGCTACTGAATGGGTCATATTGGCATTGGCTGAACAAGGTGAGACCAAAAAGATATTTGAGAGTGCAGGGGTGACTGCTGATAAGTTAAAAGTAGTTATCGAGCAGTTACGCGGCAACGACAAAGTAGATAATCAAAACGCTGAAGATCAGCGTGATGCACTCAATAAGTATACGATTAATCTAACCGAGCAGGCAGAGCTTGGCAAGCTCGACCCAGTCATCGGCCGCGATGAGGAGATTCGCCGTACTATTCAGGTGCTATCACGCCGTACCAAAAACAACCCAGTGCTCATTGGTGAGCCAGGTGTCGGTAAGACGGCTATCGTTGAAGGTCTAGCGCAAAAGATTATCAATGGTGACGTGCCGGAGGGTCTGCGTCGTAAAGAAGTACTGTCGCTTGACTTGGGTGCACTGATTGCTGGAGCAAAATTCCGCGGTGAGTTTGAAGAACGTCTCAAGGGTGTACTGAGCGACTTGGCCAAACAAGAAGGTAACGTTATCTTGTTTATCGATGAGCTGCATACCATGGTTGGTGCGGGTAAAACGGACGGCGCGATGGATGCCGGGAACATGTTAAAACCTGCATTGGCGCGCGGTGAGCTACATTGCGTTGGGGCGACGACCTTGGACGAATATCGTCAGTATATTGAAAAAGATGCCGCACTTGAGCGTCGTTTCCAAAAGGTATTGGTCGATGAGCCGACGGTTGAAGATACCATTGCTATTCTTCGTGGTCTCAAAGAGCGTTATGAGTTGCATCATGGTGTTGATATTCAAGACAGCGCCATTATCGCGGCGGCGCGTATGAGTCATCGCTATATTACTGATCGTAAGCTGCCGGATAAGGCCATCGATTTAATAGACGAAGCAGCCAGTCGTTTGCGTATGGAGATGGACAGTAAACCTGAAGCGCTAGGTAAGCTTGATAGTCGTCTTATTCAGCTAAAAATGCAGCGCGAAGTGCTCAAAAATGAAGAAGATGCTGGCGCACGAGCTGAGCGTAAAGTGCTTGATACGCAAATTGATGAGCTTGAAAAAGAATACGCTGATCTTAACGAAGTCTGGCAAGCAGAAAAAGCGCTGGTCAAAGGCAGTCAACAGCTCAAAGATGAGCTTGACAAAACGCGCATCGCTTATGATAAGGCAAGCCGAGAAGGCGATTACGAGACCATGAGTAAACTGCAGTATGAAACCATACCGCAGCTTGAGCGCCGTATCAATGAGTCTGACTTGGCTGAGCAAAAGGAGCAAACAGGTGAGCCTGCTGGCGTAAAATTACTACGTAATAAAGTCACTGATAATGAGATTGCTGAAGTGGTGGCCGCGGCGACAGGTATCCCGGTCAGTAAAATGATGCAAGGTGAGCGCGATAAGATGCTAGCAATGGAGGACAAACTCCACGAACGCGTTATTGGTCAGGACGAAGCAGTTGAGTCGGTTGCTAATGCAGTGCGTCGTAGTCGGGCAGGTTTGTCTGATCCGAATCGTCCTTCTGGCTCGTTCTTGTTCCTAGGGCCAACAGGGGTAGGTAAGACTGAGCTGACGAAATCTCTAGCAAACTTCTTATTTGATAGTGAAGAGGCGATGGTGCGCATCGATATGAGTGAGTTCATGGAAAAGCACAGTGTCAGTCGCTTGGTAGGTGCTCCTCCTGGTTATGTCGGCTACGAAGAGGGCGGTACATTAACCGAAGCTGTACGCCGCAAGCCTTATAGTGTTGTGCTATTTGATGAAGTAGAAAAAGCGCATCCAGATGTGTTTAATATCTTATTACAGGTATTGGATGACGGGCGCTTGACTGATTCGCAAGGTCGGGTCGTAGACTTTAAGAACACGGTTATCATCATGACCAGTAATTTGGGTTCACATAAAATCCAAGAGATGGTTGGTGAAGACTACCAAGACATCAAAGCGGCAGTAATGGATTCAGTTGGTGAGCATTTCCGTCCTGAGTTTGTCAACCGTATTGATGAGATCGTAGTGTTCCATGCGCTCGGTCAAGAACAGATGGCCGGCATTGCTGATATCCAACTAGAGCGTTTGCGTCGCCGCTTACAAGATCGTGAGTTAGATATTACCTTATCTGATGAAGCAATGAGTCAGTTGGTCGCTGTGGGTTATGATCCAGTATATGGTGCACGTCCACTAAAACGTGCTATCCAGCAAGAGATTGAAAACCCATTGTCATTAAAACTGCTGGCAGGTGACTTTGTCGCAGGTGACATTATCAAAGTCGACGTAGATGTAGATGATAAGCTCACCTTTGATAAGCTTAGAATGAGTTAATAACGCTAAAGTGTAGTACAAAACTGACCCCTTACTTGCAATAGCAGGTAAGGGGTTTTTTTATTTAAAAACATAATTTGTACCTTGACGGTGTTTTCACTTGCTATATTAGATAAAAGCAGATCAATAGGGAGAATATGATGACAACCATTACCAAACGTATCAATGTACCTTTGAGCATAGTAGCATTACTATTTAGTGCCTCTGCTTGCTCTAACTCAACCACCTTAAATACTGATACAACGCCCCCACCAATAAAAGCGTCTGATGATGCTGCTAATAGTGCGCAAAAAAGCACCAACAAACCTGAATTTACGACTAAAGAGTTTGCGACCTTCAATGAGCCATGGGCAATGGCAGCGCTACCAAAAACAGCTAATGACCCTCTCAAACTACTTGTGACCCAAAAAACAGGTGAGCTCTTTATCGTTGATACTCAAACGAGCAATAAGACACAAGTCGATGGTGTGCCAAGTGTGGCATATGGCGGACAAGGCGGTCTTGGAGATATTGTGTTAGCGCCTGATTTTGCAACGAGTAAGATGGTATATATCAGTTATGTTGAAGCAGGTGACGGTCCCGACAACAACACATTTGGCGCTAAGGTCGTTAAAGCCAAACTTGTAGGGCTAGACACTGATTCGCCAAGTTTGCAAGCTATCACACCTATTTGGCAGCAAACCCCAAAAGTAAAGGGACAGGGTCATTATAGTCATCGATTACTATTTTCTCCTGATGGACAGCACTTATACATTAGTTCAGGGGAGCGTCAGAAAAAGGACCCTTCACAGGATATGACCGTTAATTTGGGTAAAATAATTCGGCTAAATGCTGATGGGTCTGTCCCTAAAGACAATCCATTTGCTGGCAATACTCGCAACATTGCTTCACAGTTTTGGACAATAGGCCATCGTAATGTGCTTGGTATGGCATTTGATGAGTCAGGCAGATTGTGGGTCAATGAGATGGGACCTCGTGGCGGTGACGAGTTTAATCTTATTAAAAAAGGCAATAACTATGGCTGGCCTGTGGTTTCTAATGGCCGTAACTATTCGGGTACTGATATTCCTGATCACGACACCCGTCCTGAGTTCGAGCCGCCTAAAATTACATGGACACCGGTTATTTCACCCTCATCTATGAGTATCTATAGCGCTGGTAATCAAAACAATTTTCCAGAATGGCAGGGTGATGCGCTTATGAGTGGTTTATCATCCAAAGCTTTAATCGTAGTCGATATGAAAGAGACAGGCGATGCGTCTGAGCGTTATCGTTATGATATGGGTGCTCGTATTCGTAATGTTCTGACAGTCGATGGTGAAGTGTGGGTATTAGAAGATGGCGATAGCGGTAGATTGTTACAACTCTTACCAAAATAAGAATATGCCTCTTTATTTGATTTATATACTTTTGCCATATAAATGCTGCGATGATTCCTAATTGTTAGTATATAAAGAAGTAGAATGTTTTAAGACACATCTGTAATAATAAGAGGTATTGATGCTTAATTCTTACTATTATTACTGTTTTTAAACTGGTTATAAGCCATTAATCCGCAGTATTGCAGTCAGTTGCAAACTTGTAAGTAGTTGAATTAGATTTGATAGTTAAGAAATATCTTGTTATTGTGTGCCTCACAGGAAATTAAGGTAAATTTACAGATGGACCATCTAAAAGTTGAGAGATTGGGACCGTTTCCGCGAGTGAGTAAGCCTGTTTTTATTACGTCAGGTATTTTAATCGTCGGTTTTATTATCTTTGGCGTGCTATTTACTGAAACTGCTGGTACTCTTTTTAGTTTTTTGCAGGGTTTTATTACTGATAAGTTTGGCTGGCTTTTTATTCTATTAATGAACTTGGCTTTAGCGTTATGTATTTATTTAGCCATGAGCCGTTATGGCGACATTCGTTTGGGTCTTCAAACAGAGGCACCACAATACAGTCTATTCTCATGGATTGGCATGTTGTTTTCTGCGGGTGTCGGTATTGGTTTGATCTATTGGGGCACCGCTGAGCCTTTATACCACTTTATGGCGCCCCCATTAGGTGAGCCAAATAGCGTAGAGACGGCTAAACAAGCTATCAACTTTACCTTTTTGCATTGGGGATTACACGCTTGGGCACTGTATGCGTTTGTTGCATTGTCTCTCGCCTATTTTCATTATCGCCGCGGCTTACCTCTATCAATTCGATCAACGCTCTATCCGTTATTAGGCAAAAAGATCTTCGGTCGATGGGGGCACGCTGTTGATATCCTAGCAGTATTTGGGACAATGTTTGGTGTTGTAACATCTTTGGGTCTGGGGGTTTTGCAAATAAACTCAGGACTTGAGAAACTATTTGGTACGCCTAATAGTTTAACAGTACAAATTGCTTTAATTGCTTTTATAACGGTTTTAGCCGTTATTTCCGTGTTAATGGGTTTGGATAAAGGTATCAAACGCCTAAGTGATATCAATATCGGACTGACAGCCATCTTACTTGGCTTTATGGTTATTCTAGGACCAACGTTATTTATCTTCGATAGTTTCCTTGAAAACGTCGGTAACTATTTATCAGTGTTTGTTCCACTAGGACTGTGGGGCGAAGCTTATGAAGGTCAAGAAAACTGGCAGTCTTCATGGACGATATTTTACTGGGCGTGGTGGGTAAGTTGGGCGCCATTCGTCGGTATATTTATTGCCCGTATTAGTCGCGGCCGGACCATTCGTGAGTTTGTGTTAGGGGTCATGTTAATACCAATAACAATCTTGTTTTTTTGGTTTACGACTTTTGGCGGCGTTGCTATTCATATGGAGTTGCTCGCTGCTATTGATCCTGCATTGGCTAGTCCAGGACTCGTTGAAGCGGTACAAGCAGATTTTGGTAGTGCCATTTTTAAGCTGATCGAGTACTACCCGTTAACCAAACCGATTACTTTTATAATTGTCATTATGATTGTACTTTGGTTTGTAACATCATCAGATTCGGCAAGCTTTGTCATTGATATGCTAACAGCTGGTGGCGATACCAATCCGCCAAAAATTCAGCGCTTATTTTGGGCAAGTACAGAAGGCGTCATAGCTGCAGTTTTACTTGCAGCCGGTGGACTAAGTGCTTTACAGGCAGCAGCTATCGTAGCAGGTCTACCATTTGCTTTAGTCGTATTTGTGATGATGTACGCGCTACTACGTGGTTTAAGTAGGGATCAGTTGATACTGTATAGAGCTCAACAGTATTACATTACTGCAGAATCAGCAGATCATAATACGGCGAACGAGTTCGTTGATGAAGATCTATTGGAAGGTCCGCCTAAGATTGCTAAAGGTGACTAATCTATATTACCTGTTATTGTTATTATTAGAATTTTCATATACAGATAGCCCTCACATTTAGGGCTATTTTTATGCGGTTATATATATTTTTTAGGTTTGATAGGTTGTTTATATCCAAACATAGTGGCACAACTCTATTTTAGGAAGGTATTATGAGTGAACTCAAAATTGGTCGTCTAGGACCTTTTCCACGAGTTAATAAGCCTGTTTTTATTGCCTCGGCAGTTTTGATCGTGGGTTTTATTATATTTGGCGCTCTGTTTCATGAGCTGGCTGATTCAGTATTTGCTGCAGCACAGGGTTTCATTACTCGGCGATTTGGCTGGCTATTCGTTATCTTAATGAACGTGGCAGTGGTGTTAAGTTTGTATTTGATTTTTAGTAAGTATGGTGACATTCGCTTGGGTCATCAGACCGAAAGGCCACAGTATAGTCTGCCATCTTGGATCGGCATGTTGTTCTCAGCAGGTATTGGTATCGGTATCATGTACTGGGGCACCGCAGAACCTGTTTATCACTTTATGGCACCACCTCTTGGCGAAGCTGAGACAGTAGAGGCCGCCAAACAAGCGATGAACATCTCGTTCTTGCACTATGGTATCCATGCTTGGGCTATTTATGCCATCGTGGCGTTGTCCCTGGCATACTTCCACTTTCGCCGTGGTCTGCCACTCTCTATTCGCTCAAGTCTGTATCCATTGTTGGGTAAAAGGATTTATGGCGGGTGGGGCCATGCTGTTGATACGTTGGCTGTATTCGGTACGATGTTTGGTGTAGTAACTACCTTAGGTTTTGGTGTATTACAAATCAACTCAGGGCTTGAAGGATTGTTTGGTTTACCAAATTCGGTAACGGTACAAGTTATCTTGATTGCTTTGATTACTATGCTTGCCTGTGGTTCTTTATTAATGGGATTGGATAAAGGCATCAAGCGTCTTAGTGATACCAATATTGTTTTGACCTTTGTGCTGCTAGGGTTTGCTTTTATTATGGGCCCAACCCAATACATTATGGACAGCTTGGTTGAAAACGTCGGTAACTATGTACAAAATATCGTTCAATTAGGCTTTTGGAGTGAAGCTTATAGTAAGGGCGATTGGCAGTCATCATGGACTATTTTCTATTGGGCTTGGTGGATTAGCTGGTCACCATTTGTTGGCGTGTTTATCGCTCGTATTAGCCGTGGTCGTACCATTCGTGAATTCTTATTAGGCGTATTATTTATTCCTATGGTTATCCTGTTTTTCTGGTTCACAACCTTTGGCGGTGTGGCTGTAAATATGGAGCTGATTGGCAATCCTGGGTTCATTGAAGTGGTACAAAATGACTATGGAAATGCAATTTTTAAATTAATGGAATTTTATCCATTTACGCAAGCCACAACGATGTTGATCATCATCATGATTGTTTTATGGTTTGTGACCTCTTCAGATTCAGCAAGTTTTGTGATCGATATGCTAACCGCAGGTGGTGAGACCAATCCGCCCAAGATCCAACGTCTGTTTTGGGCGATAACTCAAGGTTTTGTTGCTGCTATTCTACTGGCAGCGGGCGGTTTAGGCGCCCTACAAGCGGCTGCTATCGTGGCAGGATTCCCGTTTGCCGTTGTCGTCTTTGTCATGCTGTACGCTATGATACGAGGATTTAATCGTGATGAGCTTATATTGTACCGTGCAGAGCAGCGCTTTATCACTGAAGAGTCGGTCGAGCACAATACGGCTAATGTGTTCGTTGATGAAGAACTATTAGAAGGACCACCTGAGATTGCTAAGGGTGATTAAAGCATAGTATAAAATTGCACGTCGCTACACAAAACCTCAATCTATTCGTAGATTGGGGTTTTATTAGTTAATAAAGTAGTGAATAGAGTCAGGCTACTTTCAAACTTTTCTTGATGAAAACTCAACCGTAACGACACTGCGTTTGATAAGTAAGCAATATCTTGATAGGGTATCGTTTTTTTTAATTTTGGAAAAATCTATGGATCACGTTAAAGTTGGTCGATTGGGCCCTTTTCCAAGGGTAAGTAAACCAGTATTTTTGTCTTCAGCGATTTTAATTATCGCGTTTATTATCTTCGGTGCCTTTTTTAATGAGCTGGCAAGCGTAGTGTTTGGGCAAGCAAAAGCGTTTATCTCAATGCGTTTTGGCTGGTTCTTTATTATGGTAGTCAACTTAGCCGTGGTCATGAGTATCTATCTAATATTTAGCCGATATGGTGATATTAGGCTCGGACATCAGATGGAAAAGCCAGAATACAAACTCATCTCTTGGATTGGTATGTTGTTTTCAGCGGGTATCGGTATTGGTTTGCTTTACTGGGGTACGGCTGAGCCGTTGTACCACTTTATGGCACCGCCGCTTGGTGAAGGAGAGACGGTCGCATCTGCCAAGCTTGCGATGAATATCTCGTTTTTACACTACGGTATCCATGTGTGGGCAATTTATGGCATGGTGGCTTTAGCATTGGCTTATTTTCACTATCGCCGTGGTTTACCACTCTCCATTCGCTCAACGCTTTATCCATTATTAGGTCAAAGAATTTATGGACGTTGGGGTCATACTGTTGATACGTTGGCTGTGTTTGGCACGATGTTTGGGGTGGTCACAACCTTAGGCTTAGGTGTGTTACAGATCAACTCTGGTCTTGAGAGTCTATTCGGTATTCCTAATAACATCACAGTACAGATTGTCTTGATTGCGGTTATTACCGCGCTTGCTGGACTGTCGCTATTGATGGGACTGGATAAAGGTATTAAGCGTTTAAGTGACATCAATATTTTTCTGACTATTGTGCTATTGAGCTTTGTGATTATCTTAGGTCCAACGCAGTTTATATTTAATAGTTTTGTAGAGAATATCGGTAATTATCTGCACCAAGTTGTTCCGCTAGCCTTATGGACAGAGTCTTATGAAGGTCAAGAAAACTGGCAATCTTCATGGACAATCTTTTATTGGGCATGGTGGATCAGCTGGTCACCGTTTGTTGGCGTATTCGTCGCCCGTATTTCTCGTGGTCGCACGATTCGTGAATTCATATTAGGGGTGTTACTGATTCCGGTTACCATATTGTTCTTATGGTTTACAGCCTTCGGCGGGTCGGCAGTGCACATGGAGCTAATGGCTGCAGTCAGTCCTGACATAGCCAGTCCTGGACTGGTTGAGGCAGTACAAGCAGATACTGGTAGTGCTATCTTTAAATTGATGGAAACCTATCCCTTTACTCAAGCAGCAACTGCCTTAATTATTGTCATGATCGTACTATGGTTCGTGACCTCATCTGATTCTGCCAGCTTCGTCATCGATATGTTGACATCGGGCGGTGATACCAATCCACCTAAGGTTCAGCGCCTGTTTTGGGCAGGGACTGAAGGTGTGATTGCAGCGATATTGTTAGCAGCGGGAGGACTTGGGGCATTACAGGCCGCAGCTATTGTGTCAGGGTTTCCCTTTGCTATTGTCATGCTGGTCATGATGTATGCGCTACTTCGCGGCTTGAGCCGAGATCGTCTGGTGTTATATCGCAATCAGCAGTGGTTTGTCACTGAAGAATCAGCAGAACATAACTCAGCAAACGAGTTCCGTGATGAACATTTGCTAAAAGGTCCTCCTAAAGTTACCAAGTCTGATTAGTAAGATTGTAAAAATGACGCGAATAATAGAAAACCCCAGTTTATAAATAGGCTGGGGTTTTTTTATAAGTATAACGCTAGATTTTTTAAGGCTATTAAAAGTTTAGATACATTTCCCTGGTACATAACCTATCGCTGCAGTTGTGCCACAGGCTGAGCAGGCATTACCTGCCGTACGATAACTGACTACCGAGCCAACTTTAGTAGTAACGCAAACAGGGTCGTATTGCATGGTACACATGTTTTGCTCTGGGTTGTGAGGCGGGCACTTAGTAAATAGATTATCACTGGGTGCTGGTTGATTAGTGGCTGGTGTATGAATTGGAGTAGTGTCGGGCTCGGCGACACTCGGAATATTACTACAGCCTGCTATTGTCATCGCTACAGATATTCCAAGTAACGACAAGCATGAACGCCAAGATGTCCAAAAATTATTATTAAACATAAGATGTCCTTATTTACGAAAAGCATAATGTATGAAAGTCGCAATTTATGAAAACTACAACGTCCTGTTGTAGTGGATGAACTAATAATCGGTTATAAAGCAGACTCTTCTGCTATATCTGCTTTTATAAGTTAAAGACGGCCTAAGCTTAAATAGCTTAAGTTTCCTAAGTACTAGTCTAATTGTAGTCAGTCGTGTACTAAAAAGATAGCCAATAAAAAACCCCAGTCTATAAATAGGCTGGGGTTTTGTTTTAAGACTGAGTAATGAAGTGCTTATTTAGACGACTTATCATCTTGATTGAGCTGAACATATTTATCAAAGTTTTGTGCATAATCAGTCAAATTGTCACTTAGCATCTGACGGTACTGCTTAACGTAAAACTCTACGATATCGTCTTTTTCTTTTGCAAAGTCATCACCCTTTACAAAACCAATAGAGGCGACCGAAGCGCTATAACGCGCAGCTGCATAAAGCAATGAAGCGCCGACTTGCCCTGAATGAGCATCAGGACCCAATTGGCTATTCGCAACACCAATGATGGCGTCAGCACGCTGATAAAATGCCTGCATTTCAGGGGTGATTTCAGCCAATGCTTCAGCATTGTGATTTTGAGCATTGTTATCAATATTATCTTGAGACATAAGCGACTCCTATTGAGTGTATTTGAATATAGATTTATAGACCTGCATCTGCTTTTAGCAATTCAGCTTTGTCTGTTTTTTCCCAAGTAAAGGCAGTCTCAGAGCCAACGCGTCCAAAATGTCCAAAGGTTGCTGTGCGTTGATACATAGGTTGGAGTAAGTTGAGCATTTGCGTGATGCCATAAGGACGCAAATCGAAATGCGTACGAATCAGGCGAATGATCTCTTCAGAGCTAATTTTACTCGTGCCAAAAGTATTCACCGAGATAGAGGTAGGTTCAGCGACTCCAATCGCGTAGCTCACTTGTACTTCACAGCGCTCAGCCAATCCTGCCGCGACGATGTTTTTGGCGACATAACGTACCGCATAAGCGGCGCTGCGATCGACTTTTGAAGGATCTTTACCACTGAATGCACCGCCACCATGACGAGCCATACCGCCGTAGGTATCGACGATGATTTTACGTCCGGTTAAGCCTGCATCACCGACAGGACCACCAATGACAAACTTGCCAGTTGGGTTGATGTGGTAGCGAGTACCAGCATGTAACAGATCGGCTGGCAGTACTTGTTTAATGATAGATTCCATGACTGCTTCTTGCAGATCTTTTTGCGAGATACTTGGATCATGCTGAGTAGACAATACTACAGCGTCAATCGCAGTCGGACGGTTGCCATCATATTTTAAGGTAACTTGTGCTTTGGCATCTGGACGCAACCAAGGCAGATCGCCAGCACGGCGTAGCTCAGACTGACGCTCCATAAGACGATGCGCAAACTCAATAGGAGCCGGCATTAATACTTCGGTTTCATTACTAGCATAGCCAAACATTAAGCCTTGATCACCAGCGCCTTGCTCTTCTGGGCTGCTACGATCGACACCTTGAGCGATTTCAGGTGATTGCTTACCAAGCATATTAATAACCGCACAAGTCTCACCATCAAAGCCAAGATCTGAGTGATGATAGCCGATACCATTAACCGTATCACGTACAATACGCTCTACATCGATATTAGCAGTAGTCGTCACTTCACCTGCTAGTATGACGGCACCAGTTTTGACCAGCGTCTCGCATGCTACGCGAGCTTGGATGTCTTCACGTAAGATGGCATCAAGGATAGCGTCTGATATTTGGTCAGCCATTTTATCAGGATGGCCTTCGCTTACAGATTCAGATGTAAATAAGTTGTATTCACGCATAGTTAGATCGCTTAATTGCAAGGACTGTCGTTACTAAATCAGTCATAATTGAATGTTAACGGAAAATAAGAGGCAAAAGTGAATCAAAAAATTAGCACATTTTACCGTGAATCGAGTCAAAACTCTAGTGTCAGCTATGGTTGCTAACAATCGTAAAAACCAACGAGCTAGCTAAATTTTTGTCAGTGGTTATCTGTATCGTTTTTCTTTAAGTTGAAGTGACTCTATTAAACAACATTAGCCATAAAGAATTGTTAAATCTCTAAAAACGCGGCTTTATCCTTAAACATACATTCCTCGTAGACTGGACAGGCTCCGCATTTGGGGGTACGCGCTTGACAGGTATAGCGCCCATGCAAGATGAGATAGTGGTGAGCGTCAACCAATAAGTCTTCTGGAATGCGCTCGACCAGCTTTTTCTCTACTATTGATACGTTCTTGCCAGTAGCCAGCCCCGTGCGATTGCCCACACGGAAGATATGCGTATCGACTGCCATTGTTGGTTGTCCAAAAGCGGTGTTTAAGACCACATTAGCGGTTTTGCGTCCGACCCCAGCGAGCGACTCTAAGTCTTTACGGTTATCAGGTACCGTGCTGTCAAACTTCTCTATTAAATCGCGACAAGTTTTGATGACATTTTTGGCTTTGGCATTGTATAAGCCAATATTTTTGATATAAGATTTTAGTCCTTCTTCACCCAGTGCCAATACGGCCTCAGGAGTATTCGCGACTGGGTATAGCTGCTGGGTTGCGATATTGACGCTCACATCAGTCGCTTGTGCAGAGAGTATGACTGCAACAAGTAGCTCAAAATTATTACTGTAGTTTAATTCAGTAATGGGATCGTCAATAGTAGCAGCTAGCTTTTCAAAAAATGGTCGTACGTTACGATTGGGCAATCGTCTCGATGGCGGTGTGTTTGCAGTTTTGTGTTTGACAGTTTTGCTCATAGTATATGGACAATCTTTTATAGCTGTTAATAGTGGTTAAGGTCGATACTGAATTAGATCAAATAAGACAATAGGGTATGGACAAACTATCTCTAAAACTAATACTAAAGCTATAACTGAGACAGTTGATCTTGCAACATAGCCAACTCAGCGCTTTTTTTCGGATTAGGACGGACGCTTAGCTGTTTTTCTAGTTTTTTGATTTTGGTACGTAGTTTGGCGGCAGCAATAGTATTCTTTGCTTGCTGCTCGTCAATGTCAATCGCTTGTGCGCTGGCGTTATTTAGCTTGGCTTCTACCATACTGACGACAGGTCTACTATTATTACTGTCGGTCAGTTGCTCAGTTACGCGCCTAAGATGCGTGTGATAACGTTGTCGCAGCTCGTTTTGTTCTTGCGTGCGCTCTGCTGCTGACAATTCACGCTCAATAGGCACAAGATCGATGCAGTCAACAGGGCAGGGTGCAATACACAGCTCACAACCAGTGCATAAGTCTGTAAAAATCGTATGCATATGTTTGCCAGTACCGACGATGGCATCGACCGGACAGGCTGGGATACACTTTGTACAACCAATACAATCATCTTCACGAATGATGGCGCGTACTTCATGCGGACGCTCAGTCGTGGGGTCTATTGGCCACTTTGATGGTACAGCACTTAAGCGTTTTGGCTCGTTACTTGAGTCTTGGCTTTGTAAAAAGACCGTATCTAAAGTAGCATGATCTGCGTCTAAAATATGGCCAATGGCATCACTGACAGGTTGTCCACCAGGTACACATTTATTATGCGGTTCACCATTTACGACGATAGCGGTAGCATAAGGTAGACACCCGTCGGGATGATCACAAAGACCACATTGTGTCTGGGGCAGGCACGAGTCAACATACGCAATTTGTTGTTGTGTGTCGGCTGGCAGCGTCTCTAAAGTTAATGTATCAAACAGTATCGGCAGGTTTGTTAGACGGGTATGAATATTACTGGGCATTTAATCAAAGGCCTTAAAACTGGCGTAAAGAATTGGCGAGAGTTACTATTGGTCGTGACTAGTATAGATAATCTATCATAAAAGAGGATTGTTCATAATGGCATACTATTGGTTACACACGAATATATTCTATAAAGCTAGAGTATTATGCCTTGTTCGTGAGCAATTTGTGCAATTAAATCATAAGCAATACTGCCTTTAAAAGGTATCTTTGGTAAGTTTGAGATATCAAAGAAGTCGGCGTGCGAGAGCTCATCTTCTTGTATGACTATCTCACCGCTTGTATAAGACGCTCGAAATCCTAGCATTAAGTTTGAGGGAAACGGCCATGGTTGACTGCTGACGTAGCGAATGTCAGTCAAGCAGATACCTACTTCTTCAGCGACTTCACGTACTACCGCATGCTCTAAGCTTTCACCTACTTCTACAAAACCTGCAATCAGTCCATACTGAAGCTGGGTACTCGGTCGACCATAGCGGTGATGGTGTGCCAAGAGTATTTGCATCTCGCCGGTTTGTGGGTTTGGACGAGTGATGGCTGTGATGACACAAGGTTGTACTCGTGGATACTGGCGTAAGCGGCAGACTGGACAGACCATCGCACGCTCACCAAATTTGGCTACCGTAACCGAAGCGCTGCAGCGACTACAAAACTGAGTATCTGCTTGCCAGCGCAGCAATTGAATCGCTTGACTCAGCTGCGTAGAGAGCGCTGCTGGCAATTGGGTGATAAGCTGTCGGTAAGTAATAAAGCCTATCTTTTCAGTACCAGCTAATGGCGTCTGCAATACGGTTGACTTATAAGAGTTTTTAGTTAAGTTAGGAATAGCAATGCCGTGGGTTTGCGCATAATCGTAAGTAATGGCAATGGTAGCAGGTACATCATCGCCATCAATAGACTCGGGATCAGTATTCAACTTTTGTAATCCACCTGTCTCCCAGTTACTTGCTGCTAAGCTTGCCAGTAACTCAACACGGCCAACCTGATAAAGCTTAATTGATGACTCTGCTGCTTGGTCTTTTGTAACAATATCGTTTTCAATAGCCAAAACAGGAACTTGCACAGGCCACCAGCCTTTTGCAGTATAGCGGCACAGTACAGTCTCGTTATCAATTACAAAAGCGGTGGTCATAAATAGCTATCCAAAGCAGCAAGAGGGTTGATAAAAATTTACTTATATTTATCTGCAACGATTAAGCGGCAAGTAGTTGGCTCAAACTATCCTGAGCAACATCCAGTGATTTTTTGCTCACAGGATGGTTGTTCTCAAAACCATCTAAGCGATAGTCTACTGCCATAAGTACATCAGCTATATGAGCAAGTGTACGATCATCTATACTTTGACCACTTTCAAGACGTTTTTGCATATTGATGGTCAACTGATTAAGCATATTTGCAGGTGTAGCCAATTGTAAGAAGCGTATTGCACCCGCGACTTGATGTATCAGATCAGGTATATTCTCAAGGTTAAGCAGGTCGCGATTGTCGTCCACTAGATAGTCGTTAATTGCTTGCTCTGCACTTGATATGGCTGTACGACTCTCTTGTACCAACGTATCATAGGCCGTATCGATTTGATGTAATGAGATATGCTGACTATGCGTTGCCAAATGAATAGCGCCTGGTGTGTGTATTTTTGCCATTGCGTTCGAAGCATTCTCGGCATGCATTAGCGCCAATAGCAGAGAGTCAAACTCATTAGGGGCTGGCGTTTGCCATTTTGCTACAGCTGAGGCAACATTTTTAAGAGAGGTTGCTGCATCAGCCAAACATAATAACTGCAATACTGAGCTCAGCTCTATAAGATCGGCAGCTATTGAGTTTACTTGTACCGCCGCAGGGCTAAGCGTGTCACCGCGGGCATAACTATCAACTTTTTCTTTGATAGTGCTGATTTGGTTTTGAATAATATCATTTAGCGTATCAGTAATGGCACGGTTTGGTCCAAACAAGAAGCGCTGCATTTGCTCAAGCTGTGATGACTCAAGCCGATTATTTGCATACTGAATGCGTAGCTTTTGCGCTTGTTGATTGTCACGCTGACAAGCAAAACTTACTAGGTCTGCAAAACGGGCATCCATGATTGGCAAATAGCTATGAAACTGCTGCTCTAAGTAGATTAGTGTATGTTTTTGACTAGCATTTAACGGTAATATGTCTTTGATATCTGTGACGACAGCCGTTGCCGCTTGCCAAAACAGGCTATCAGTATGGGCAGCAATCATCGCACAAGCAGCACTCATAGCATCTAGTTTTTGCTGGGTATCTGCCGTTAGTGGTGCATGTTTGGCAAGAACGACATTTAGACCGCTGCGATAAGCATTGGTGAGTAAGTCGCTATTCAGGCTTAACTCGCATAATGGTTTAAAGTTCTGTTCAGGATTGGCAATAATAACGCTGCTGCTACCAAAGTCAGAAAAACAATCGGCATTGATCGTATCTTGCTGACTGTGGGCATATAGTTTGTTGATAATTGGCAATAGTAGGGTTGGCTCTACCGTTTCAGTTAACAGTACAAATTCAATATAACGATCAAGTGTCATGATCGCCTCTGATAGATCCATAATCAAAGCGGTGTCGCCGTTATTATTATTGTCATAAAGCTGTTGTAGACCTTGTGCGATGGCCGTACTTAGTAGCTGTCCGCCAGTTAATGCAACCAATTCAAAAATACAAGACAGTTGTGTTAACATACTAATAGAGTCTAATAATAAAGAGACTTGTTCTTGATCATCATTAAATTCGCTAAGATGATTCTCAGTATCCTTTAAAATGACTGTAATCTCATTATGAAGCAGATGTAGAGAAGGTAGGTTAAAGTTAGTAATACTAAGGGCAGGGGTGGTCAATATTGTTTGCTCAGACTGGCTCATAGTTTTTTTCCATAAAATATTGATAGAGTCGACTTTAACAGCAGATAATTATTAATAAAAGCAGGCTTTTTAGTATGTTATTGGACGTATAATAGGCGCAAGCCAATTAATCATGCGCAGTAACGCGCTCTACCACTGCGATAGCCTAGCGTTTAAATCAGGATAATCTTCTGCTAACCCTGCAAACCAGTTTTGATTGGCATGGTTGTCTACGGTTGACTCTAGCAATAAAGATGCCAAATTTGCAAAATTAGCATGAGCGGTGTTGCCACCCTCTGTTTGAGTATCTTCTTCGATCGCTAACGTTACCTGTCCTCCTGTCATGGCCAGATAAACTTCAGCTAAAATCTCCGAATCCAACAAGGCGCCGTGAAAAGTACGATCTTGCTTACCGACATCTAATCGGCGAACCAAAGCATCTAGCGTGTTTTTTTGTCCAGGGTATTGCTGCTTTGCCATTAATAAAGAGTCAGTCACTTGTACACGCTCGGCGAAGTCTGACAGACCCACTTTACTAAACTCCATGTTTAAAAAGTTCATATCAAACGTGGCGTTGTGAGCGATGATTTCTGCGCCATCCATAAAATCATATAACGACTTAGCAACCTGATCGAAGGTTGGCTTATCTGCCAAAAAAGCTTCAGAGATACCGTGAATACGAATGACTTCTTCATCCATACCGCGCTGCGGGTTGATATAAACATGGAGTTTTTCGCCCGTAAACTTACGACCGACCATCTCGACAATACCGACCTCAATCACGCGGTCACCTTTGAGAGGGTCAAGCCCTGTCGTCTCTGTATCCATGATCAGCTGACGATTGGGCTCGTGTCGATGAATAGGCTGTGGTAGTAGCGGACGAAAGTTGGGGTTGGCACGACCAGTATCACCATCGAATTTTGGCAAGTCTACTGACACGTTGGTTGTATCGCTGTTTGTATTCGTCTCATCTGATATCATGGTGTTGATACTCACTGGCTGCGTAGTATTATTTAATTGTTTGACTTGAATAGACTTTGAGTCACTGTTGTCTGACATCTCATTTAAAGAATCTTCGTATAACAATTCTTCTTCTGAATCCTCATCCATCATATTAAAGCCTAACGGGTCATCGTTTAACCAATCATTGGCTTTTTTTTTAGCAGTGTCATCGTCGTTACGTGCAGAGTTATCGGCAGAATGCGCGACAGATGGTTGCTCGCTGCTAGACGTGACGCCTAGATTGGCCAGCTCATCTGCTTTTTCGTTACCCGCGTGCCCAGCGTGACCTTTAACCCAGTGCCAATCAACATCGCGTGCTTGACAAAGCGTATCCAACTGTTGCCACAAGTCTTGATTGGCTACAGGCTTTTTGCTCGCAGTCTTCCAGCCACGCTTTTTCCATCCTTCAATCCATTGGGTAATACCGTTTTTGACATAGCTTGAGTCGGTCCAAATTTCAAGCTTTATATCTTGAGGACTGTGTTCCAAAGCTTTTATCGCCCCCATTAGCTCCATACGATTATTGGTGGTTTCTTTATCACCACCGTACAAATCTTGCGTATGGCCATCGCTAAAAATAAGGTGCGCGCCCCAGCCACCAGCGCCAGGATTACCTTTACAAGCGCCATCTGTATAGGCGACCGTGGTATTTGCTTTTACCGCCAATGGATTGGTCGTATTTTGCTGGCTTATGGTCGATACATTTGCAGGTGTGCTGGCAGATGCAGTAGAAGGTGAGGATGATAGAGCAGGATTGTCTGACATAATGACCTAAAAGCTTAATGGATAATCAACTCATAATAAATAGCGACACTCTTAACTACATAAGACTCTTGTCGTAGAGGACGTTTAGTCGTTATCTGTGCCTATACTATCGTAGATTGATTATAATGTGATTGAATGACTGCGCTCAATTATAGCAAATACGGGGCTCATATGCGCCATCGCTTGCCGTAAAACTATGAAACTAAATATCAAAACAGTAAGAGGGTGGTTTTCTGTTAAAATGAGTAGGATAAGGACATGACATTACTTGTCAGCTAAAGCGGATTTATCTATATCACAGTCTCTTTTAACGTAGGATAATATTATCATGTTCAATCGCTCAAACGTTATGGGTCATAAGTTTAGGATGCTTGCCATCAGTGCTATGACCATTAGTGCATTGCTATTAGTAGGTTGCGACGGTACCAGTACGACTACAGAAACAGAGGATGCAAAGACTGAGACGGATTTGTCCGTATTTGAAGGTTGCTATACGGTTAGCAATGATGAGCCTGCCCAGATTAAGGTCAGTCAGCAAGAAGGCAGGTGGGTCATGCAAATGAAAGAGCCTGCGACTGCCAAGCGGGTGTGGGACAAAGCCGAGCCACTAGAAGTTATAGAGAATAGCGAGATACCCAATTTTTTCTCCTTTGACCCTGACAATGTTGACGCAGTCATCGGTCGTCCTGATAGAGTGCTGGTCATGGCACATGTCAAACCTGTTTATGCCAATATCGACCCTTTGCTTGATAGTGAGTATTTGTCTTATATCTATAAAGGAGCCAATACGATTTATCAGGTAGAGTGTGATGAAGTTAATACGGACATCTTGGCCAACCCACATGCCAATATTATTATTGATAATGTCGGGTCAAATAATAAAAGCCTTTAACCACAGGCAGTCTTCAATAAGAAATATAGCGTAGTCCAAGCAGAATATCTTGCCAGTCATTAAGCAATAGAGTTATATTATATGAATTTTTTGAGTTATGTCGTCTTGGGTGGATTGTCTTATGCCGCTGGCTGGGCGATACGTACGTATGTACTCGGTAAACAACCCAAACCCGCGCAGCCCTATGGTCTAAAACATCCTGTCATCTTAGGATATCTGGGCGCGTTTTTTATTGTTATGCTCGTTGTCTCTTGGCTGATTGGACGCTATCTACTTGGTCACGTCACGATTGACTTACCCTTTATCATTATTAACAGTCTGGTTGCGACATTCGTATACTCATTTGGTCTCAACCCAGAAAACGCCAATTATGAGGTACCTGATTGATGGTTAGTGATTACTTACTAATGATGATTTACTAGCTTTAAACTTGATGCACATAAAACACGGTCAGTGATGAACTCATTGACCGTGTTTTTATGATTAGAGATACCATTTATCACTATTTTAGTAATTAAGATTTTTTCTTATCTTTTATATTTTTGTCTTCATTATCAGACGCTTTATCTTCAGACTTTGCACCATCTTTATACATGGAATCTTTGGACATTGATTGCTCGTTTTTCCAAGCTTTATATTTGTTCAAGTCTTTCTCCATCAGTCTTAGGCAAAACCCTATTACCAAGGCATCATCAACTTGACCAATAAAAGGTATGAAATCTGGAATAATATCGATAGGGTTTAATACGTACAACAACCCAACCACTGCCGCTGAAATAGTTTTATAAGGTATATTGCGATAATTACCTTGGTAATAATCTTTTACCAAGCTCATCAGTAGCATCAAATCTTTAGCATAACGCTCGAGACCGCGATCCTTGTCGACTTGATTCTTTATGCTGTCTTCTTTACTTAAAATGAGTTTAATATTGTCTAAAAGCGACTTATTATCTTTTTCTTTATCAGCCATACTAGCGTTCCTATCATTATTGATGAATTATCTCTTACCATTTACTATAACAAGAGTAATGGTAAGTACCAAACATGGTTGTTTAACAATTTGTTGTCGTTGTAATAGGCAATGGTTATAGGGTTATGCAACCCTTGTCGCTATTAAAGCTGTCAAACTGCGATATTTATATAAAGTTAATGTTAAAAACGTTGATAGTTAAATCATTATTCTAAAACCATTATTTTGAAATAAGTTTTGAGGTAACAGTTCAGTATGCGTATAACAAATCCGACTCTTTTACAACAAACTGATATAACCACTGCGGCTGATAAGGAGCTTAGTCGCCGCCAATTCTTATGTCGCTTAGGGGTAAGTACAGGTGCTGGACTACTTGCAACTCAAGGTATCGCTCAAGGCTTAACGATTAAAGCTGCAGACAAAACGAGCGATCAAAATAGCAGTATGCAGCTGACCAAAGATGATTTACCAACGGCGCTGCCAGATGTTAATCAGTCAATAGCGTCCAAATCACGTTGTATCAATCCTACTATTGAGACACGTCTATTTGCCAGCTCCAACGTTGGCGGTAGTCATGAGCGTAACCAATTGGCATTAGAGCGTATGGCTTGCGCAGGTTTTGAAGTGCAGAATCCTACTATTACTGAGCGACAATATTTGCGCTTTGCGGGAACGGACACGCAGCGAGCCAGTGATCTGCAAAACATCGCGACTGGGGCGATTGCTGCACCCAAGCTGCTCATGGGTATACGCGGTGGCTATGGCGCAATGCGTCTGCTGCCGCTGATTGATTGGCAAACGCTGGGACGCATTATGAAAGAGCGGGGCACGATACTAACAGGCTTTAGTGATGTCACTGCCATTCAATGTGCACTGCTGGCGAAAGGGCAAATGAGTTCGCTCGCTGGCCCCATGCTCTATAGCGAATTTGGTAAAACGTCTCCTGATGAAGTCAGTTGTAGGCAGTTTGCAGAAGCGCTTACTAACCCTAATTTGAGCATTACTGTTCAAAATGCCGATTTGACCAGTAAGAAATTACCAGCGATTCTAGCGACTGATAAGACTCAAACAGTCACGGGAACGATTTGGGGCGGTAATCTGAGTGTGGTATCAGCGCTGGCAGGTAGCGAGTATTTGCCGCGCATTGATGGCGGTATTGTATTTTTAGAAGATGTGGGTGAGCAGGCTTATCGTATTGAGCGCATGCTTTATGATTTATATTTGGCAGGTGTGTTCAAGCGTCAGCAAGCAATTGTGTTTGGCTCACTGTCTGGCACAGGTGAAGATAGCTACGATAAGCGTTACGATGTCGCGATGGTCATTCGCCAGTTGCATAAGCTGACTGGATTACCTATCTATAATGGCATGAGCTTTGGGCATATCAGTAAAAAACATAGCTTTCCACTCGGCGCGACTTGTCAAATTACACCAGTGAGCAATCAAGCAGGCGGCTATACACTAAGCTTTAGTGATTATCCGATAATTGATAAAAGCGCTGTTAATCTTGAAGGGTTGTGGCAAGTCATATAGATTGATCGGAAGTTTTTCGATCATCAGATTAACATTTGCCTTACAGAAGGCATCGCTCATATCTGTCAAGATTAAATACTAATTGTTCTTCTATTATAAGGATGTATGATGATGTCAAACGCAAAAAAAACAAATCTTTCAGCTCCTTCTATTCATTACAACACTACTTGCAGTTGTGAAAAATGTGGATGTACCAGTCCATCAACTTGTGAAAAGTGCAATATGTGCGAAAAATGCTGCCAGTGTAATTAAGCTTAATGAACAATAGTAGCGAGTGAGATTGCAGATTCGATTGTTACTAAAAGTAATAAGTGCTCAACAAGCGTATGCAACTGCCTTAACTCCATGAGTCGGGCGGTTTATTTTTTCTACTTAATAAAGATAACTATATAAGTTGCAAGATCATTTAGGGCGAGTAAAAACTCAATAAGCACACCTAGTGGTTTTTGTTAAACGATTAATGAAAACAAACAAAAATGATTGGTTAGTAATAGCAGATAATATTTAAATGATATATAAGATAGTACTTACCTTAAATTGATGGGTATTATAATAAGGAACATTAAAATGAAAAATTCAGTATTGAATAGAACCTTTCAAAATAAGCTATGGGTGGCAGTATTAGTAAGTCTTATCGGACTGAGCGCTTGTAGTAATGAAACAGAGGAAAAGGCCGATACTAATAATACAGAGTCTAGCGAAATGACGCCAGTTCAGACAGATAGCGATACTGAAACTAGTGTTAGTACTCCTACAACTGAAGCAGAAGGTACAGAAAGTGCAGACAGTACAGATGATGACGCGGGGGGTACAGCCTACTATTCTGGTGTAGACAGCGTGGAAAATGAGCAAAAGGCTGATGATACGGCTACTGTAAACGAAAATAACTCGAACTTAGATAAAACAGCAGCGGAAGGGCTACAGTAACAACTGAATGATATATAGCTTTGTCTATTGTCTTTATTAAAAGTAAGAC
Source organism: Psychrobacter sp. 1Y4 (assembly GCF_051847555.1). NCBI lineage: Bacteria > Pseudomonadati > Pseudomonadota > Gammaproteobacteria > Moraxellales > Moraxellaceae > Psychrobacter > Psychrobacter sp. 1Y4. The sequence continues at coordinate 120,823 of NZ_JBPYDE010000011.1, forward strand.
CGCTAGCTATTTATCGCATCGGTTTACTGTGTATTTATATGTAGGTAATGTACACCAATGCACGGATTAGGATAGATAGAGCAGGACAGTATAGAACACCAGATACAACAAAGCCCCTGATATCAGGGGCTTTAGTTATTCTATAAGATAGTATAGAACTATGTAATGGTACCCGGAGCCGGAACAGTTACATGGTATTAAGTATTTGATATATAAAGAATATTTTTTACATATTCGATTCGGTACACTTGTGAGTATACTTAAGATTTGCTTTTCAACTTTATATTAATTTCGTAATATAAATCTCATAATTTCTTACCAGGACTGAACTGCTACTTAGTTTATACATGTTTCCCAGTCTTTTGTCTTATCAGTTCAGCATTTATCAAAAAAGGATCATCATCAGCCATTTTATCATCAATGTTGTGAAGAGTCTTAGCTGAAGCTAAATTACTGTCAATAGCCTGTAGTTTCGTTGTCAGATCATTGGTTTCCATCGTAGAGATGTTTGCAGGTAGAATAATATCTTCATGCTGATTGATCGCCTCATCTGTCAAGTTGTCAGTGGTAGTAGCAGTATCGTCAACGTTATCCAAATTCACAGTCTTATCATCAGATTGGTTCTGTTGAGTATTTGCGATTGACTCAGCATTATCAGTGCAAACAGAGTCTTCAATATTCGGAGTTGATTCTGACATCTCATTCTTACAGTCTGACTCTCTAGCCTCTGTATTATCAACACCTGCTAAGAAAGGCTCAGGGTTGAATTTCTCGGCTCTCAGGCTTTGCTCCGTATCAAAAGAGTCAGTATAAGGCTTTGCGTATTCAATCATTGAGTAATCGGTAATAGTTTCTCTAGTACTTTTGGGTACTTGGGAGAAAAAGGTTTGATCATAGTTTTCTATAATATCATTGAGCATTTGCCCCTGTGTTTTCCCCTGTCTATTAGCAATAATCTTTAGAGTTTTTTGGTTTTTGCGTGTAAGCCTTAAGCCTTCCTCTTTAATTTTCTTATTACGAACGCGACTAGTTTTTGATAACCAGACATCATACATGTTATCTATAAACGTAGCTCTATTAGCAACTTTCAATTCTTCTGCTATAGGATTATCTGGGTTGAATACCCAATAGTCCAGCGAAGCTAGCATATGGTGCAGTCTGCTAGCCGTATCTGTTTCTTTGAACCTAATAGTATCTATACATATTAGAGCTGGTTTATAACCACTTTTATCGACATCCGATTTTAATTTGATATTATTTTTTTTGTTATTTTTATTAGATTTTAAGTGATCAAGATCGTGGAGCTTTTGCATATATTTATATAAATGATTAATATTAACTGGATTACTATGATCTATCCATTTCGTCTTTTTATATCCCACTGAGCTATTAATATAAATGTTTTTCAGAATATCCAAAGCTTCTTTTTTACGAGCTATTAGAGATTCATTATAACTATCTGGTGCCCTATGGAAATTTCCTGCTGCAAACATTAATTTCTCATTAAAAATAAGATCATGAGCGAAAATTTCAATATCAGACTCTATACTTATATGATTGCTTATTATATTTAGTTTCTTCAAGACCATATTTAGCCATAATGCCGCTCTAGCATCTTCATAAAACCATCGAACATAAGACAAGGGTATGCTATTCATTGCGCTTGTCTGTAAGAAATTATCTAATTTTTTTGGAGTACATTTAGACTGTTTGAGGATTATAATAATTCG
>NZ_JBPYDE010000012.1:0-111087 GCF_051847555.1 Psychrobacter sp. 1Y4
CTACGATCTTAGAATGAAGCTATTTGCTGGTATCATTAATTCCGAGCTTAAACTATGACTTTTGCAAGAGGTCTATTGATTTGAAGTCCTAAACGCTATTAATACTGAAGCAGTTGAACTGTTAACGAATGCTTTAGAAAAATGGGAGAAAGACTCTAACGTAGTGTTTGTTTATATAGTCGATACCAAATAAAATCGATACGTTGTAACGTGATGCGCAACTGGTATAAATTTTTCTTGCTTGCTGTGTCTACGCTGACAGAGGCTGCAAAAAATTTATACCAGTCTCGCTGTATCGTTTTTATAGCGAATTGACTATATGGTGAGGGTCAAAAAGGATTTTGTGCGGGAGGAGGCATGCGCAAATTCTATGACTTGAAAGCTGAAGATGTCATATCTTATGCAGAGAGTTTCTTTTCGACAGAATACCGTCTAGATGCACTTATACATGACGTTATGTTTTGTCAGGACTAATTATTCCACTATCCCCCCAAGCTATGGTCTTTATAGAATAATTTTGTTAATAATTGAAGTAATGCTTAATGCTGCAAGAAGTTAGACTGCCTAAATTATTCAATCTAACATACTTATGTATAGTAAATTTAAACGTAAAAGACGTTTACAGCCTTTGCATTAGTAGTTTTACTTCCCATAGCTTTTTATACCGTTTCTCTTTAGACTAGGACTGCGTCAGTCGGGGCAATTAATCTATATTTGTGTTTTCATAACCTCAAATATAACATCTTTGCTTTGGCTGGCACCCCTCCTTTATTTAATCAGCATATTTACTCAGCATAATTTTTGATACATTACCGGAACTTCTACAGAGCCGACTAAATAGTATATCGACACTGGCCATCTTTGCTGCATCCGTGGGTCGAAGAGCTGCACTTATTTAATGAAAACAAGAACAGAGCAAGAGGAAGCAATGAAAGAGATTAATGGAAAGCGGTTATCCTATCTTTATGAGGCTGTAACTATGGGTACGATCCGGGCTGCAGCAGATAAGCTCAATATTGCTCCCTCGGCTATTAGCCGGCAAATATCTCTGTTAGAGGAAGAATTAGCATGCATTCTTATTGAACGGCATCGTAAAGGAGTAACACCGACAGAAGCTGGTAGTATTCTCTTACAGTTTTATCGGGAATCACTCTCCGCTGAAGAGAATTGTGTTTCCAAATTACAGGCGTTGTTGGGATTACAACGGGGACATATAAAATTAGCTATGGGTGATGGTTTCGTTGGGGATTTGATGTTGGGCCCACTATCTGAATTCGCCCGTCTATATCCGGCGCTGACGCTTTCAATCAGTACTGGTGGATCAAACGAAGTGATTCGTCAGGTTGAGGAAGATGAAGCACATATCGGGCTAGTGTTCCATCCCAGCAGTCATCCGCGCATCCGCTCACAGGTTGTAAGTTGTCAGCCAATGTATATTATTATGTCCCCTGACCACCCTTTAGCCGATCAAGATAAACCGATGCAGTTGAAGGAGCTTCTAGAATACCCAGTGGGGCTGGCTGAAAGTCGTTTTGGCATACGTCAGTTACTAGCGATGGCCGAATTTCAACAAAAAATTCGATTTAACCCTATCCTAACAACTGACTCATTCGCCGTACTAAAGAATTTTGCCCGCTCAAATATGGGATTTACCTTTCTACCGTATTTTGTAGTGTCCAAAGAAGTGAAAGACGGACATCTGGTAGCAATCCCTATAGACAATGCGCTACTGGCAAGCGGTGAAGCTCATATTGTAACTCGGTTGGGTCGTCATCTATCCCAAGGCCCGCATGAATTATTACAACATCTAAAGTCATGGATGAAAGCTTTGTAAGCGGGCGGCACGATTTATCGCTGTTTACAACAACGCCTGTGCGATAATCGCCGAGCCTAAAAAAGTACCAGTAAAGGTTAGCAGCGCTACAATAGCTATCTTAAAGCCAGACTTTTTGAATAAGTCCACCTCCATTTGCGAGATGGCGAAACCTGCGTAAGCTAGTACCGGGGTAATGAGTTGTAGCACACCCAGCTTATCAGTCTCGACTAAAACATAGTCACTAAATGGAAACTGCGGCAGCGATATCAAAATAGCGACAATAGATATCCAAGCAATAGCAGGCACATTAATTGGAATGACTCGTTTTAGTAGTATGCCAACGACACAACAGCCAAATAATATGAGCATACCAGGTAGCGCAGCAATCGGATTAAAACCTTGTCCAACCCAATTACTCAATAATAGCACGCCGCATATAGCGACCAATAATGATACTGACTGCCATACTGATAAGATAGCCTGCTCTTGCAAACCAAAATCCATGGCTTTACTGATATCAGCGCCATTATTTTTTCTGAATTTACTGGTAACTTTGTATAAAAACTCAGCGGCTGGTAGCGCTATGAATAAGCTGACAAACAGACCTGTAGCATAGGTAAGCAAATTAGAAGTCGCGGCAAAGGCAGTAATGGTCTCCTCTTGCGCCGGGACAGTCTCTGCTAGCGCTGCTGAACAGGCACCCATCATACTACCACTACCGATACCACAAGCCATTGCTAAAGCACGTATATCTAGAATGTCTAAAGAGGCAATGACCCCTGCCATAAGTGAAAAATAAATTGCACCAAATAAAGTACCCATCACATAGACACCCATTACGCCGATACCTTCAGCGCTCTGAAGTCCATATTTATCAGCAATTAGCGCAATATTAGGCTCACGAGCAATTGAGTGAGTGGCACCAATAGCCTCTCTTCCCATTCCAAACACCAATACAGCAACAGGCAAGGCGATAACGGCAGTAGCTACATTGCCTAACTCTTGTAATAAAAGGGCGGGACCTGCAGCTATTATTTCTTCTACTTTAGGGCCGACGCCAACGCCAAATTTTGCAATGAAAGGCATGATACTTAAAAGAACGGCGTAGCTTGCAAATTTTGCTCGGTCTTTGGAGATAACCGCTTTCATTGAGGATATGACGTTGGGGTTCAACAATATTGTAAATATAAATGCGTATAGTAGAGGCAGTAAGACTAATGTACCAATACCAATCGGAATCTTAATGATCCCTATCCATTCTGCAAGTAGCGATGTAATAATCACTAGTAAATGCAGCTTCCAATCAAATAAGCTCTTCGTCATTGTACTTGATAGCACACTGGTATTATTCATAGCAACTCCCTTTGCATTTTATGATTTCTAAGTTTTTTTATTATTTGGTTTATGCAGCATTTTTTGGTAGTTGAGACTCAACTAAAGAAGTCCATACTTTGATACCTGTCTCAATAGCATCGTCATTAAAATCATAAGACGCATTGTGTAATGGTTTGGAGGGGCTGCTACCATCAACACCTAACCAAAAATAAGCGCCTTTAACCACTTGGCTCATGAATGAAAAATCTTCAGAAGCCATTGATGGCTCTACGGCAGTATTTACCTTATCAGCACCCAGCACTTTAGTAGCAGCCTCTTTGATTTCAAGATAAGCTTGACTATTATTAGTGGTTACTGGATAGCGAATATGGTAATCCATCTCGCCTGTGACACCATATAGAGGCGGTAGTGTTTTAACCATTTCTGTGAGCATATCTTGCATGGACTGGCGTACGTCCATATCAAAGCTACGAACGGTTCCTTTTAAAATGGCGTAATCAGGGATGACGTTGGTAGTATCCCCACTATTCATCTGCGTTACGCTAATAACGCCTGATTTGAGCGGAGATATTCGACGAGAGACAATAGATTGAATATTAGTAATTAAAGCGGCTCCCGCTGCTATAGGATCAGCCCCTAAATGTGGCATAGCTGCATGAGTGCCTTTACCAGTCAAAGTAATCTCAAAGGTATCAAATGACGCCATCATCGGTCCATCATTAACGGCAACTTGTCCTACAGGAAGCCCTGGCCAATTGTGCAATCCATAGACCGCATCCATCGGGAATTTATCAAATAAGCCGTCATCAATCATGGCCTTAGCACCACCTAAGACCTCCTCAGCAGGTTGAAATATAAAATGAATGGTGCCATTAAAGTTTTTATGTTGGCTAAGGTGCTTTGCTGTACCAAGCAGAACTGAAGTGTGCCCATCATGGCCACAGGCGTGCATGCAGTTTTCATGAGTAGATTTATAATCAATGTCGTTTTGCTCTGCTATGGGTAAAGCATCGATATCTGCTCGTATGCCGATAGTAGGGCCTGAGCCATTCTTTAGAGTACCGACAACACCAGTACCGCCCAATCCTTGATACACCTCAATTCCAAAGGACTGTAACTTATCGACAATAAATGATGACGTTTTGAACTCTTTAAAACCGAGCTCTGGTTGACTATGAATCTGCTTACGCCACTGCTTTACTTCACTTAGTAGAGTTTCATTAATTAACATTTATTTTCTCCTTTTATTGAATTGAATAACCAAATTGAATAGCAGAATCTTTTGCGGTTTCGACCCATACACTTTTAGTCTGTGTATATTCGAGTAAACCTTCGTAGCCACTAGATCGGCCATAGCCGCTTTCACCAAAGCCACCAAACGGCGACATGACATTGATTGCTTTATAGCTATTTACCCAGAATGTTCCCGCATTTACTTGAGCGGCCATCCGATGAGCACGACCTACATCAGCAGTCCACACAGCGCCAGCTAAACCAAACCGGCTGTCGTTGGCTAACGCTACCGCTTCTTCTTCTTCTTCAAATAAAATCACAGAAACAACAGGTCCAAAAATTTCTTCCTGTGCTACACGCATATTATTTTTCACGTTGGCCAAAACTGTTGGCTGATAAAAATAACCATTTTCACCTCCACAAATTTCACCAGGCTTTCCGCCTGCGGCAACAACAGCACCTTCAGCAATACCATCAGAAACTAACGAACGCACGTGACTAAACTGTTTCTGGTTATTAATGGGCCCCACCATCGTGCCTTCATCCCATGGCAAACCTACAGGCAACTTACTGGCTGCCGAGGCAACACGCTCCACTACTTCTTTATAAACATCCCGATGAACCAATAACCGAGAACCCGATACACAGCTCTGTCCAGCGGCAGAAAATACGGCAGCTTGCGCACCCACTACCGCACGATCAAGATCAGCATCTGGAAAAATTATATTGGCTGACTTTCCACCTAGCTCCAATACACAAGGGATGACACGCTTTGCAGATGCCGAAGCAATGAGAGCACCGGTCTGTGGTGAACCTACAAAAACCACTTTTTTAGTCGCCGGATTAGTGATTGCGGCAGTACCTGTGGTATGCCCTAGTCCATTAATGACATTCACCAAACCACGCGGAATACCTGCTTGCTCAAGAATTTTGGCGAGTACTGTTGAGCTTAGTGGGGTTAATTCAGATGGCTTCAGTAAGACTGCATTTCCTGCACAGATAGCAGGGGCAATCTGCCAGCCTCCGGTAAATATAGGGGCGTTCCAAGGTGTGATTTGAGTCACCACACCATAAGGCTCATGACGAGTGTAGTTTAAGTGACTTGTTGGTACGGGAATAACTTGTCCCATAATTTTGTCACACCAACCAGCATAGTATTCAAACATATCTGCAACTTTTGCCACTTCAACCCGGCAATCGCGAATAGGCTTACCTGCAGATATACATTCTAGGCGTGCCAGAGATTCCGCGACGGCACGTATTTTCATGCCGCACTGCCACATTAACTGACCTCTTGCACTGGCGGTCATTGACCACCACACTTTTTGAGCTTTTATAGCCGCATCGGCTGCATTAGCAACAATATCTTTCCCCGCATCACGATAGATTAAAAATACCTGACCGGTTGCTGGGTTAATCAGCTCGATGTCGTCACCATTACCTGCAACCAATTCTCCATCAATCAAGCTGCCAAACTTTGAAGTACCCAGTAGTTCATTAAGCAGTATTTCAACTTGTTGCGCGCCATTTCCTTCTACTTCAAAACCCATAATCTATTCTCCCAAGCCGGCATTTTTGATAATGCAATTAAAATCATCCTGATCAGGTATGTTTTTTTCGCTCTGCGACCAAATTTCGGCTACCTGTTTAGCCAAAGGTAACTCTAATCCCATCTCACCGATCATATTTTCCGCCAGACGCACATCTTTACGCATCAGCTGCATAGTGAAACCGGAGTCAAAACCTTTATTAAGAATCCAACGAGGAAAATTCACTTCACTGATTGCACTACGACCTGAACCGGCGTTCAAACCAGCAATAAGGTCTGCAGGATCAAGTCCTGCCTTAGTACCTAGAGCTACTGCTTCGGCGGTAGTTATTAGATGTGCAGCACATAGTAGATTATTGATCAGTTTAGCCGCATGTCCATTGCCAGACTTTCCCATGTAGACCACTTTTGAGCTCAAGGCATCCAGATACACCTGTGCACGTTCAAGGGAACTACGTTCACCTCCAACAACCATTACCATAGTACCGGCTGCAGCACCCGCTGGACCGCCACTGACAGGACAGTCCAATAACTGATGGCCTAACTGATCCAGCTCTATCGAGAGTGCCCGCGTCACCTCTGGTTCTGAAGTAGAAGTATCAATAATCAGAGTTTTAGGCTGAGCAAAGTTAATAATGCCATCTTTGCCTTTAACAACTGCTTGTACATGCTTTGCCATTGGCAAAGATAGAATGATGACACTAGATTCAGCACACAGAGCTTTAATATCTGCAACAACATTTACGCCGATTTCCCTGGCAGCTTGGCTTTGTGCTTCCCCAATGTCCGTGCCGAACACTTTAAAACCTTTGCGAAGCAAAGACTGAGCCATACCGTTGCCCATACGGCCTAACCCGACGATACCTATAGTTTTTGTAGTCATGCCTACCTCCTTGTTTTGGTGCTTTCTATCACTTTTATTATGACTAATAAGCTATTAAGAAGAAGCATAACAAATAAACTTTTGTGTTCTAAAAAAGGCAACACCAAATTAAGCAGTTAGATAGATTCGTCCTCATCTAGCCCAAGTTTTAGCTCCTATGACGATATATCGCTAAAAATGGTTTTGAATATTAATACAATAAAAAAATGCATGCAGCTATTAAATCTTAATACCAATAAGAAAGGTTGCTAACGCTATGTACAGTATAGTTTTAGCAACCTTTTTCTAGTTGAGAATTTTACTCAGATGATGTTTTCAAAATTGGGGTTTGGGACGTGTTCCGTGGTTTGGAAGATTGAGGATTAGGGGATCAATGCATAATTTCAAGAAAAGCTTTGCATTAAGACATATTTAGTTTGGTATTATTAAATTCTTTTCAATTAAAAACGAAGCTAATGCACCTTAAATCATTTACCTTAAGAAGAAACTATAAGCGCTGATTTAACAGGTTTTGATAAACTAAGCAAAAATTCTTTCAATCTATTTGAGGAATATAGCGTCCAACTAGGCGAGCCTATTAACTCTCAACTCATAATCTGGGGAAAAATTTAGATATCTACAGACGTGGTATACGTATAAAATAACCTTTAGAAAGATTCGTAATAGATTATATATTTTAAAAAAGTCCCACAAACGCGAAGCCTTTTTCATTCAATATAGCAACGCTTTTTATCAGGATTAAGTTTGAGAGTCTGTTTATATTTATAATCTTACTTAGCCCCTCAACGTAAAAAAACGATCAATATATCATCGTCTTTTTTATTTTGGTCGTCTTACCAATGACTCAACCTAAACTCTATCAGCCTTGAGGGCTTTGGGTCATTTGACGACAGTAGCCTGCTAGGTTCTCAGGTAAATCCTCTGGACAGACACCGCATTGCTGATTGCCAGGTACCGCGTGATCAATGAATTTTGGATACGGCAGGTTCAAGTTATTCATGATATCTCGAAACGCCTCAATAGATATATCTCCGCCAAGCCGTGGATTACGCTTCTTTTCTTGTGCAATTGAGGAGACAAAGCGCTCTTTATAATCATGGGCAGGATAGACTAGCGTCTCATCAGGCAAAGCAAACAGTTTGTTGCGCACAGAGTCATACAAGGCATCGGCATCACCGTTTTGAAAGTCCGTACGACCGCAACCCTCAATCAATAAAGCATCTCCTGTGAATACCCGCCCATCAAATAGATAAGCAAAATGCCCAGCGGTATGCCCTGGCGTATGTAGAGGGTCTATAGTGATGCCAGCTACTGTTAAAGGGATACCCTCCTCCAGACCGATATCAGCACACTCTAACCGATCATAAGCTGGCGCTGCAATCTGACTGCCAACGGCGCGCTTCATCTCTAATGCAGCAGTGATATGGTCAGCATGAATATGCGTGTCCACAGTGTATGCCAGCTTTAAGCCCAGCTTGTGCAATTCGGCCAAATCTCGATCCATAGTGGCGATCACCGGATCAATTAAAATCGCCTCCCCTGTGTCTTCATCCCCTATTAAATAGGTATAAGTGCTCGAGAGAGGCTCGTACAATTGCCGAAAAATCATAACGCTTCCTTATTTGTTATAGACTCAATATATATGATATCCATATATTATATTACAGTATAGTATTTTTATATAACGCTACACAATAGATAACGTATGCTGATTCTAACTGCACATAGTCGTATAGCGCTTATTTGATGTCTATATAAGGCATTAACGGTCGCTAAAGCTAACAAGTCATCTAAGCGAGCAATGGAAACTGATAAATACCTGCATATATCAAAGTACCAATTAGCACACTAATGATACTAAACCCAACCAAATAGGCCTGCTTGTTTGACCAAGGTATTTGCCAGTTAATTTTATCTTTAGTGGTCAACCATTCCGTCACGCTGATCGCCACTAGCAGCCATAGCGTGCCAACCAAATAGCCGCCTAATACATCGCTCAAATAATGCTCATTTAGTAGTATTCGACTCAGCCCTATCAGTACGGTTAATAAAATAGTTGCCATAACGATGCGTACTTGTGTCGCAAAGTGCTGGCTAAAGCGAATAGCGATGTATGCGACAAACCCATATAAGGCAACGGTGACGGTAGCGTGTCCACTAGGAAAAGAGTATGTGCCCTCATACAATAAGATATCTATAGGACGAGCACGCTCGAAGATCATTTTACTTAAAAAGGTAAATGCCGTGCTGCCGATGACGGCTATTAGTAAGCCTATGATGATATAATGTTGGCGCACAACCCAGCATGTGATAGCCGTCAATAACACCACTAAAATGGTAATTGGCGTAGAGGCTAAGCTGGTAATTAAAATAAAAAAATGTATGACGCCAGCTTCATTTAATAAGCTCATCTGCTTCGAGACCAAGAGATCGAGCGCAACTATCGCGTCGGAGGTGACCACATCCTCAACCAATCCCACGAACACCGCTGCTATATAGACCATTAACAAGAACAAGATAGTCAGCGGCAAGCCATAAAAATGCTCAACGTGTAGTCGCTGCCAAAAAAACTGATAAAGCTTTGGCTGGCTATTTTTTAAGTGAGTCAGTCGCCTATCCACGCCAAAATACTGCTCAAACTTGCACCAATATCTCCTGGCTAGCATAAAGGCGCGTTTGCCATAGCGAATGACAACGTATTGCAATGCCCATAAAACTACGATAACGATTAATAGTAGAATACTTAGTAAAAATAGCGGTGGCTGAGTTTGTAGAACAGTGATCACACCTAGCCCTCAAGAGTTTGTGGTCATAGTGCTAGGAGATAAAATCGCTGCTAGCGGCTCAGCGCTTAGTAGCCCTTCGCTTCTGACCAGCTCTGCCACGCCTAAGCCACTGTCCAAAGCTAGGCCTGCGATACGGCTAGCATTATCATAACCAATATGGGGTACAAGGGCGGTGACGATACCGATGCTTCTCTCGGCATACCGCGCGCAGTGCTCCTCATTCGCCGTAGTGCTATAAATACTATGTTCGTCCTCAATCAGCTCTATACATACGCGCGTAAATGGATCGTGGCTGGCTGATTTTTTTATTGTTATCATAGTTATGATCCTAGTTGTAATCTTTATCGGTGCTAAAACTGTCGTACTACTATTGGGTGAATTAAATGGAGGGTGCTTTTCAGCCCATTCTCATAAAACGTACTTACCATACTATGAGCTAGGATAAAGGTTTTCTAATCTTTATCCTAGCTCATGAAAAAATTCATAGCAAAAACCCCCCTATAAGTATTCACTTACAGAGGTTATTTTATGCTTTACCATCAGGGCCATTTATTTAGTATGGCAAGCTATGCTAATTTTATAGGTTAAACGGCTCTTGATTGAGCGCCAAGTCAGCGTAGCTATATTAAGTCAGACACAGATGTCATCTACGACACTACGTTTGATGGCCATTGCTTAATTGTGTCTATTGCCTGACATTTTTAACCGCCTGCGACTGGCGTGATGAATACCACGTTATCACCTTCATGTATCTCATCTGTCCACTTAGCAAAATAGTCATTTACTGCCACTCTTAGATCAGACTGTGGAAGATCAAAACGGTGCTGTTGACAAAGCGTCTCGTACAGCTCAGTTAATGATATTGATGGTGGCACTTGTATTTTTTCTTCATTACATCTGGCTTTATCAGCTAGACTGGCAAAATATAAAACATTAATATTTATTAAAGTATCTGTGTCCATGTTTTTAGCGATAACGCTCATTGCTTTTATCCTCTTATTTAATAAACCAGATTACTGTTGGGGTAGGTCATCAACTAAAACACGTACATTTTATAGACTAAAAACCTAGTCACTAAGAGCCTATTCTAGGTATGCTTATAAAAGGATGACAAAACAGGATCAGGTCATGGGTACGGTTAAGTAACACTGTATTTTTTGGTCATCTTAGTAGATTTAGCCATGACTAGGATTTACCCGCATAAAGTGCGGCACAAAGTTACAAGGACGCGTACGGCTATCAAATTGCTCTTGTAATATCTCCTCCCAACCAGTGCGGCAGGCTCCTGTCGATCCTGGCAGACAAAAGATACCCGTACCATTGGCCATGCCAGCCACTGCTCGCGATTGTACTGTTGACATACCGATATCGTCTTTTGAGATTAGACGGAACATCTCACCAAAGCCGTCGATAGCTTTATCGAACAACACCCCTACCGCCTCCGGCATACTGTCTCTAATATAAAAGCCCGTGCCACCAGTAGTAATTACTGCATGCACATCAGAATCTGCTATCCAGCGACTAATTACCGCCCTGATTTGATAGATATCATCTTTAATCAGCTTACGGTCCGCCAAATGATGACCTGCGGTGGTTAGCTGATCGACCAAATATTGTCCTGAGCTATCTTGAGCGGTAGTGCGACTATCGGAGACTGTCAAAATAGCGATATTAAGAGGGATAAAGTCAGCGGCAGGCTTACTCATGGATATTCCTTAATAGTTATTTGGTTGTTATAAAATTAGTGATGAAGAATTTTAACCACCAATCATCGACAAGTTATGCATCATGCCACTATTGGCATCGTGCAAATGATGGTGCTCAGGCTTAATCGGCATAAAGCTATATAAGGTGTTGATGAGCCCTTCGACATCATCACCTTTTAGATGCTCACGAATATCGTAATTGCCTTGATCAAAGAGACATAAATGTACCTTGCCCTGAGAGCTTACACGCAGACGATTACAGCTATCACAAAAGTGTGCAGCATAGGGAGCAATCATACCAATGCGTCCTAGGTAGTCTGGGTGACTGTATTCGATAGCGGGGCCATCTGCATGACCGCGCGCGTGTGGCTGCCAACCGTGGCTAATCAGATAATTGGTAATCAGCTCGGACTGGGCGTGTTGAGCGAAGAATAATTCGCTGTTATCACTGGTCTGCATAAACTCAATAAAGCGATAAGTGACTGGGCGCTGTTTGATATAGTCGATGGCATTAATAAGATTTTCATAGGCGGTTTCGGCCATCAAAATACTGTTTATCTTTAGTTTAATATCAGTAGTGGCCAATAGCTCATCCATATCAGCCATCAATTGCGGTAGCATATTAAACCCTGTCACCTTATGAAAAACATCAGGCTCAAAACTATCCATACTGATATTAATCTGGTTCAGCCCAGCAGCTTGCCAACTCGCTAAATGCTTGCCAAGTTTATAGCCATTGCTCGTCATCGCGACCATCTCAATACCGGGAGTTTGTTTGATGGTCTTAATGATATCGACGACATCGCGGCGAATAGAGGGCTCGCCGCCGGTAATCCTCACTTTGGTCGTACCTACTTGCGCAAACCCACGCACTAGCGTTGCAATTTCAGCGACTGTCAATTCATCTTCAGGAGGCCTACCTTGGTAACCATCGGGCAAGCAATACTCACAGCGAAAGTTGCAAAAGTCAGTAATAGACAAACGCAGATATGTCAGCTCCCGAGCAAAACTATCCGTCAGCGGTCGTTGGGGTTCGCTACGATTAAAAAGCGCTGTAGACGCTACAGCAGTAGCTGCTGATGGTATGGACAATGCTTTATGATCAGCAGTAAAGGCGGCGTCTTTACTGGGATAATAGCGTTGCACGTTCCCTAAAGTGGGGGCAAGATGGGTCATATCAGTATACCGTTAATAAGGATAAATGGTTGGCTCTAAGCATCGCCTCAGGTTATGAATGGAAAAATAATAGTGAATAGCTATTATGACAAAAAACGATTACCGACGAAATAACCCTAAATGATCTCACCTCTACCCCTTAAGGAGTAGAAACTAGATTACTTAGGGTTCATGAGACGCTATAAAGTTTTTATGGGAAGTATAGAAAAACAGTACAAAGGCCACTACCCTCGAAAGATGTTTTCTTGCTCCAGACTCATCTCAATACCTTCTATATTGGCCTCATTGGCTAAAGTAAAAAGGTAATCACATAATGCTTGATGAAAAGCTTGTTGGCTAAGCTTATTGTGAATGGCCGGACTCACCTGCTCATAAGTCATTTGAATGCCCGGCTGCTTATCTAGCACCTCAACAATATGAAAACCATATCGGCTCTCAATAGGGCTGGGTGCCAATCCTTTATCTAGTTTAAACAAATGGCTTTCAAACTCTGGCACGGTTTGTCCTTTATCAATCACGCCAAGCTCGCCGCCCTGCTCTCTTGAGGGGCAAGCAGAATACTGACGAGCCAGTTCAATAAACTGTGCACTAGGATTGGCATCGTTGTTAATTTGCTTAATCAGCTCATAAGCATTCTTTTTTAGTTTTAGACGTTCATCGCCGTCATCAGGGGCGCACGCTAACAAAATATGCCGCACCGACATAATAGGATCGGTCTTAAAGTCAGTGATATTTTGCTGATAATAACGCTCACAAGTGGCGGTATCCGCAATAGTGGCTTGCACATTTTTATCAATTAAATTAGAGATAGCCTGCTCTTCATCTTGCTTCCAAGCAGAGATGCCAAGACTTGGCTCAGCTAGTACTGCTAGGCGCAACAGCTCGCGCACGACCAAAGCTTGCGTCGCCAAAAACACCGCGTCTTCTTTATTAGCGGCCGGATGATACTGTAGCTCTTGCGCAATATCAGTGCGATCAATCATTACCCCGTTGACGGTGACAGAGGGTAGCTCATCTCGGCTAGAAGCAATTAGGTTTTTGTGGTTACTACGCTCCTCACTCATCGCTCGTTCGATAAACTCTTGATCCGAATGCGGTTTTTTCAGGTCTGCTGTCGTTGGCATGATACGGATAATATCCTCGTTATTCTCCATAGCAGCATTCGGGGCTTTAGACTCGTGATTTACGTGGTGGCTTGGGTGATAAGTATTGACAGTCATCATTGTTGCTCCGCTCAGTATTCGTATGTAGAAATTTTAGATATCGTTGCATCATTTTATAATTACTAGCCCACTCGCGACTAGCAATCAAAGCTTTTTTTAACATCACTTTAAGCCAGTTATTAGCCTAAAATGACCACTATCTTATTGTGATTTTTTCTGTCTGACGATCTGATAACGACGGCCAAAGTACCATACCGGCGCACTGATAATATGAATCAAGCGCGTGAATGGGAAGATCATAATCAAGGTAATCCCAAGTGCCATGTGCAGCTGATAAATCAGATCCGCCTGCTCAATACGCGCCGCGGCTTGCAGTGGTCTTAGCACGGTAATGTCCTGCGCCCAGCCAGCGAAGTTGAGCATGGTTAAACCATCTAAATGCTGCGCTGAGGTAAAGATGGTGATCATCCCTAACGTCAATTGGATAAATAACAGAACCAGTACCAGCTTGTCGGAGAAATTTGAGGTGTTAGAGATGCGATCATCAGTGAAGCGGCGCCACATCAGCATCACCAGCCCCACCCAGCAAAACGCGCCTGCGATACCGCCGACCACGACCGCTAAGATTTGCTTATTGCCGGCGCTGATAAAGCGATCATAAAAAATATGCGGCGTGAGTAGACCGAAAAAATGTCCCAGCAGTACAATGATGATACCGACATGGAATAGATTGCTTGCCCAGCGCATGTTTTTAGATCTGAGCATCTGCGAGGAGCCCGTCTTCCATGAGTACTGCGACAAATCAAAGCGTACCCAAGTGCCAACGATAGCAACCGCTAGCGCAATATAGGGATACACCCCAAAAAGGAATATTTGCAGCCAATTTAGGCTGGCTAAAGCTTGTATACTAGGCGCTCCAAGATTCATGTCCTCTCTCCTTATGATTGGCTAGCCGATTGATTTTGTTTTGGACTTTGGTTAAAGTCCACCCAATGCACCGGAGCATCCACCATAGGCGCTGTTGAGTTGGCCTTAACGCCCGCTTTAGCCGCAAGGTTTTGCGTGCTGGTTTGCGAAGGACAACGCTCTTCTTGCTGCGCATCTAAGAAGGTCACCACTTCTTCTTCCCACTCTTTATCTAGTGCATCAAAGGTATCATCACGCTGCTCTTCGCTGATTTTTTCTTGATATTCCTCAACTATCTCTAGAGGCTTGCCAGCAATCTGTAATAGCGCATTAAAACAGCCTTGATAGACACTGCCGCGATCCTCAAGTCTTGCTGCAAGTAGCGCAATGATATGGCTGACGTCAGCAATATCCATACGGATTTGAATATCGTCGTTGATGACGGCGGCTTGATAAGCCAAAAACTCAAGATATAACGGTAAGAAATCAGGCAGCTCTTTAACGCTAATCTCAAAACCGGCTTCCTGATACTGATTCATCAGATCAACCATCGCTTGGCCGCGATCACGCGATTCGCCATGCACATGCTCAAACAGCCATAGCGATAACGAGCGACCACGCTCAAAGAGGCCGTCATAACGCGCCTGCGCCTCAAGGCAACCGGTATCGATTAAGTCTTCAATCAAGTCGATAATTTGTGTGCGTACTTGCGGGCTAATCAATGTCGACCTAGCAACAATCTCGGTACAATCGGCCAAGGTATCGCCTAAGAATAGCTCGTTGCTTGGATAGTCGATAAGCAGGCTTAAGACTTTGAGTATCTTTAGGTCTGATGAGCCGATTACGGCCGGCTCAATAGACTCATGCACTGTGCTGTCATTGTGAGTTTGAGTAGTTTGCATCTTATGACTCCCACTTTTGTACGGTATCGATAAAATCACGACGATTGGTTTTGCGTTGACCGAACATACTGTTATCAGATTGTCCTGAACAACCTTCACCAAAGCTAAAGCCGCAGCCATTACGTTCCGCGAAAGCATCGCTCAATGCCTCTTCGCGGTGCGCGGTTGGAATGACAAAACGATCTTCATAATTGGCAATCGCCAGGTAACGATACATCTCTTCCACTTGGTGCTTGGTCAAACCAACTTCGTCCAAAATGCTTTGTACCTCTTGCTTCTCAACCAATTGCATACGCTTGTAGCTACGCATGGCAAGCAAGCGTTTGAGCGCTAAACGTACCGGTTCTTCATCGCCTGCGGTGAGCATATTGGCCAAATAACGCAGCGGAATACGCAAGCTATCGACATCTGGAATCAGACCATCCATACCGACTTTGCCCGCTTCAGCCGCGTTTTGAATCGGTGATAATGGCGGTACATACCAGACCATCGGTAGCGTCCGGTATTCAGGGTGTAGTGGTAACGCAAGCTTCCAATCCATCGCCAGCTTATAAACGGGTGATTTCTGCGCTGAATCAATGACCGATTGCGGCACGCCATCTTTTAGGGCTTGCGCGATAACTGCTGGGTCATTAGGATCTAAGAACACATCGAGCTGCGCTTGATACAGATCTTGCTCGTTTGGCATGCTGGCCGCTTCGGCGATTTTGTCTGCATCATAAAGTAGCACGCCTAGGTAGCGAATACGGCCAACACAGGTCTCTGAGCAAACCGTTGGCATGCCCGCCTCGATACGTGGATAGCAGAAAATGCATTTCTCTGACTTGCCCGATTTCCAGTTGTAGTAAATCTTTTTGTATGGGCAGCCTGAGATACACATGCGCCAGCCGCGGCATTTTTCTTGGTCGATGAGGACAATGCCGTCTTCTTCACGCTTATAAATTGCGCCACTGGGGCATGACGCCACACAGGTGGGATTCAGACAATGCTCGCATAGACGCGGCAAATACATCATAAAAGTGTTTTCGTATTCGCCATAAATTTCAGCTTGAATATTGTCGAAGTTTTTATCCTTACGGCGTTTTTCAAACTCTGAGCCGAGGATTTCCTCCCAGTTAGGACCCCATTCAATCTTTTGCATCCGCTTGCCGGTGATGGCTGAGCGCGGGCGGGCGATTGGGGAGTAGTTACCGATAGGCGCGGTATGCAGATGTTGATAATCAAAATCAAACGGCTCGTAATAATCATCAATCTCTGGCAAATCAGGGTTGGCAAAAATATTGGCCAGTACGCGAAACTTACCGCCAATACGCGGGTTTATCGTGCCGTTGGCATTACGTATCCAGCCGCCGCGCCATTTGCTTTGATTTTCCCACTCTTTGGGATAACCAATACCAGGCTTTGATTCAACGTTATTAAACCACGCGTATTCCATCCCTTCGCGGCTGGTCCAGACGTTTTTACAGGTAACTGAGCAAGTGTGACAACCGATACATTTATCAAGGTTAAGCACCATGCCGACTTGTGAACGAATTTTCATGGGTGTGCTCCAAATAGTAGTAAAAAAGCAGCTTTGGTTTCTTAAGAGATAGCCAAAAATTAGGATATCTCTTTGAGAAAAATAGCTTTAGCCATCGATGCTAGTAGGCAATGGGCGCGGTAATGAGTCATCTGGTTTTTCCTCTAACCAGTCGATCTTCGACATTTTGCGAATTACCACAAACTCATCGCGGTTACAGCCGACTGTGCCATAGTAGTTGAAGCCATAAGACTGCTGGGCATAGCTACCAATCATATGCGTCGGTTTTAAGATAGTACGGGTCACCGAGTTATGGATACCACCGCGGATACCGGTTTGCTGCGAGCCGGGTACATTGACCAATTTTTCTTGCGCGTGATACATCATGGTCATGCCTTCTTTGACGCGCTGACTGACGATGGCGCGAGCCGTGATAGCGCCGTTGGCATTAAAAACCTCAATCCAGTCGTTATCGACAATACCGGCTTTTTGTGCATCCACTTCTGACATCCAAACACAAGGACCACCGCGACTTAGCGTCAGCATCAGCAGGTTTTCAGAGTAGGTACTGTGGATGCCCCATTTTTGGTGCGGCGTTAAGAAGTTCAGTACGATCTCTTTATTACCATTGGGTTTGGTGTTTTGGATGATATCGGTGGTCTTGGTGTCGATAGGCGGACGATATTGCTGCATCTGCTCACCGAACGCTTGCATCCATGGGTGATCCTGATAAAACTGCTGACGGCCGGTAATGGTGCGCCAGGGGATCAGCTCATGAACGTTGGTATAGCCGGCGTTATAGCTCACCTCATCAGACTCAATGCCAGACCACGTCGGGCTTGAGATAATTTTACGCGGTTGGGCGACGATGTCTTTAAAGCGGATTTTTTCGTGCTCGCTGGATTTGGCCAAATGGGTATGATCGCGACCCGTAAACTCAGACAATGCCGACCACCCTTTGACCGCCACGTGACCATTGGTTTCAGGCGCCAGCATCAAAATCATCTCAGAGGCATTCACTGCGGTATTCAGACGGGGTCGCCCTTCAGAGATACCTGGCTCAGTGACACGGTGGTTTAAGTCGCCCAATTGTTTGACTTCGGTTTTCATATCCCAATTCAGACCTTTTGAGCCGTTGCCTAATGCCTCAAGCGCCGGCCCCATAGAGGTGAACTTCTTATAGGTATTGGGATAATCGCGCTCAACGATCTTAATCATGGGACAGTTTTTACCCGGTACTGGTTTTTCACCGGCAGTTTTCCAGTCCGTACCACCAAAGGGCTGCGCTAGCTCACCTGGGCTATCATGCTGCATTGGCAAAGTCACCACATCAGTTTCAACACCTAAATGACCTTTTGAGAGCTCAGAGAAGCTTTTGGCGATACCTTTATAGATTTCCCAGTCTGATTTGGACTCCCAAGCAGGGTCGGTTGCCGCCGTTAAGGGATGAATAAACGGATGCATGTCTGAGGTATTCATGTCATCTTTTTCGTACCACGTCGCTGTTGGCAAAACGATGTCTGAGTATAGACAAGTCGAGGACATCCGAAAATCTAAGGTAACGACCAAATCAAGCTTGCCAGTTGGGCCTTTTTCGACCCAATCGACTTCTTTTGGCTGCAAATGACCCGTAGGGTTTTCTTCATTTAAGAGACCGTTTCTGGTCCCTAAGAAGTAATGCAGCATATATTCGTGGCCCTTTCCTGATGAGCCCAGCAGGTTTGAGCGCCAAATAAACATGTTGCGTGGGAAGTTAGCAGGATTATCTGGAGACTCACAGGCAAAACGTAGGCTATTATCTTGTAGTGAGTCCACTACGTATTCTTCAACGCCCTTACCACTAGCTTTAGCTTGGGCTGCTATCGTCAATGGGTTACGGTTGAGCTGCGGCGCTGATGGCAACCAGCCAGCACGCTCAGCCTGAATGTTGTAATCCAGCATGTGCTCAGGGAAGAATTTTTTATTGGCATTGGGCGAGAGTATCTCGTGAGCGGAGATAGTCTCGTGACGCCACTGTGAGCTGTGCGCGTAGAAAAAACTCGTCCCGTTCATATGACGCGGCGGACGGTGCCAATCAAGGGCAAAGGCTAGTGGTAACCAGCCGGTTTGCGGGCGCAGTTTTTCTTGACCGACATAATGCGCCCAGCCGCCGCCAGATTTGCCGATACAGCCGCAGAGCATGAGCATGTTAATGACGCCGCGATAGTTCATATCGAGGTGATACCAGTGGTTCATGCCGGCACCAATAATAATCATCGATTTACCATGAGTTTTATGCGCGTTTTCTGCAAACTCGCGCGCGACTTGAATGACACGCTCACGGCTAAGACCGGTGATCACTTCTTGCCAAGCTGGCGTGCCTGGTACCATAGCATCATTATAATCATCGGTGACATGTTCGCCGCCAACGCCATTATCGACACCAAGATTGACCACAGTTAAATCAAAAACGGTTGCCACAATAGCGGTACTACCATCGGCCAGGGTGATGGTTTTACAAGGGACAGTTTTTCGTTGTATTGGCTCGCCTGGCACTGAGGTAAAGTGCGGATGATCGACATGACCAAAGTAATCAAAGTCAACGACACAAGTCTCAGAGCTGCCTTTTAGAGTCAAAGTTAAGTCAATATCTGCGCCTGTTGCGCCGTTTTTTTGTTCAAGATTCCATTTGCCTTTTTCGCCCCAGCGATAGCCGATAGAGCCTAGTGGCGATACCAGTTCACCATCATTATTTAAGCCAATAGTTTTCCATTCTGGATTGTTTGCTTCCCCTAAATTGTCCACCAAGTCAGAAGCGCGCAAATAACGACCCGCACGGCGCGAATTCTCATCTCCTTCTAACATCACTAGCACCGGCAAATCGGTATAGCGCTTGGCATAGTCTAAGAAATAATCGCTTGGCTGCTTAAGATAAAACTCTTTGATAATCACATGACAAAAGGCTTGCGCCACTGCCGCATCCGTTCCTTGCTTTGGGTTGAGCCATAAGTCGGTCAGCTTAGAGATCTCAGCATAATCAGGCGTGATAGAAACGGTCTTAGTGCCTTTATAGCGAACTTCGGTAAAAAAGTGCGCGTCAGGCGTGCGCGTTTGTGGTACGTTTGAGCCCCAAGCGATGATATAGTCAGAGTTGTACCAATCAGCGGATTCTGGCACGTCGGTTTGCTCGCCCCAAGTCATCGGGGATGCTGGCGGCAGATCACAATACCAGTCATAAAACGACAAACAGACCCCGCCAATGAGTGATAAATAGCGACTACCAGAAGCATAGCTGACCATCGACATCGCCGGAATCGGTGAGAAACCAATAATGCGATCAGGGCCAAAAGTTTTGGCAGTATAGACGTTACTGGCGGCGATAATCTCATTCACCTCCACCCACGTCGAGCGAATAAAGCCGCCCAAGCCGCGCTTAGACTTGTACTGCTCAGCTTTGATTGGGTCCTCAACGATACTGGCCCAAGCATCGACGGGATCAGGATATTGGGCTTTGGCTTCGCGCCATAGTTTGAGTAGCGGCTTACGTACCTTTGGGTATTTGACGCGGTTGGCTGAGTACATATACCAGCTATAGCTTGCGCCTCGTGGGCAGCCGCGTGGTTCGTGGTTTGGTAGATCAGGGCGGGTTTCTGGATAGTCAGTTTGCTGCGTCTCCCACGTCACCAAGCCGTTTTTGACATAGATTTTCCATGAGCAAGAACCTGTGCAGTTGACCCCATGCGTTGAGCGCACAATCTTGTCATACTGCCAGCGGCTACGATAGACGTTCTCCCACGCGCGCGACTCATCACGAGTCTCGCCATGTCCATCGGCAAATTCGCCTTGTTTGCGTTTAAAAAAGCGGAACTGGTCGAGTAAATGACTCATTTGGCTATCCTCTACTTAATGGCTTATATTGTGAACAGGGATTGATTGAGCGCTAAAGTCATAAAATTGGGTTTGTGTGACAGGCTTTGGATAAATCGCTCTATGCTTAACAGCTGTTCATACTGTTTTGATAAATACTATTTAGATATCATCATTCTAAGTGAGCCTTGATAACCTGACTATCAGCTAATATGAGCAGTGCTCTACCTCCTAAGTAGTAGTTACTATCATGCTTGACCTATAAAAAACGCTCCTAAAGCACATAGACTTAACCACACAAAAACAAATTTTTGGCAAAAAAAATGCCACTTACTGGAGTAAGTAGCATTATCAAAAACCTTTAAGCTTATAAAACTAAAGCGATAACCTTAACAAGGAATCTCAGCATTGCCGCGGCTGTAATACCACCAAGTCAGCACGATACAAATGACATAAAAGATGATTAAAGCGATAAAGGTGCCATTGACACCCAATCCTGAGCCAAACATTTTTGGGACAAAAAATGCCCCGTAAGCGGCTATAGCAGCGGTAAAGCCAACCACCGCTGCGGACTCTTTACGTATCTCAATAAATAGCTCTTCAGTGCCAACTTTACTCGGATGGCGGCGCTCCAAAAAGGTTCTAAAAATATTCGGAATCATGCTAAAGGTGGAGCCATTACCGATACCCGTAGTGATAAACAGCACCATAAAGGAGATGAAATAGCCGACAAAGCTACCTGGATGGCTGTCACTAGGTAAGAAATACATCACGCTTACCACCGCCAGCACCATCACAATATAATTCCAAAACGTCACTCTCGCGCCGCCGATCTTATCCGCTATCCAGCCGCCCAGTGGACGAAATATGGCACCAACAAAAGGCCCTAAAAAGGCGTATTTGAGTGGATTGATATCAGGGAAGGCGTTTCTAATGAGCATGGGGAAGGCGGCAGAGAAACCAATAAATGAGCCAAAGGTTGCCATATAAAGGATGCACATGATCCAGTTGTGTTTACGTTTAAAAATAACCGACTGATCTTTAAAAGAGGCTTTGGCTGAGGAGATATCATTCATCATAAACCAAGCCAATACAGAGACCAAGGCGATAAAGGGCACCCAAATAAAGCCCGCGTTTTGTAAATAAAGCGCTTTCCCCGCCGCGGTTATCTGCGGTGCGCCGCCCAAAGCACCAAAGACACCTAGCCCAATGACAATAGGAATAGCGAACTGCATGACTGAGACGCCAAGATTACCTAAGCCGGCATTGAGACCGAGCGCTGTCCCTTGTTCAGCCTTGGGGTAGAAAAATGAGATATTAGACATTGAAGATGAGAAGTTTGCACCGCCAAAGCCGCAAAGTAGCGCAATGATGGCAAAAATCATAAATGGCGTATCAGGGTTTTGTACCGCAAAGCCCATCCATAGTGCCGGAATCAGTAATGACGCGGTTGAGATAGCAGTCCAGCGTCTGCCGCCAAAGATAGGCACCATAAAGGAGTAAAAAATACGCAAGGTCGCCCCCGTCAGACCGGGCAGTGCGGCAAGCCAAAACAGTTGACCATCATCAAACGAAAAGCCAATGTCTGGCAAATTAACGATGACCGCGCTCCATACCATCCATACTGCAAACGCTAGTAGTAGCGCGGGTATCGATATCCATAAGTTACGCGTGGCGACTTTTTTGCCGCCGTTTTGCCAAAACTCATCTACTTCAGGACGCCAATCAGTAATGAGCTTACCGCCTTTTGTATAATATTTACCGCTCATCTTTTCCTCACTTAATAGAGTTTATCCCATTATTAGTAGTAGGCTTATCTAGTTAACCAGTGATAGAAGTTAAAAAGCATGCAGCGAGTGATGACGGTTTGGCTATGACTACTAAGCGGTTGCTACTAGTCTGTTACTACTTGGCAGCAACTCAACTATCCTTGCTTGCTCAGCCGGCTTTTAAACTTGATCACGCATTAACAAAAAGTCATAACTCAGCTTACTGAGTTGCCTTTTTGATTGGTATTCACATATAGAGGTAGACTATTATCTAAAGGAGTTAATTGACGTACGCCAAATTGGCTACTGCTTTAGAGGTATAGCGAGTAATGGGAAATAAGTGATAAGGTACGATGGCAGTTTTTTAGCGTTTAAAAAGTACGATGTGAAAACAGATTAGTTATAAGGAATACATTTTTCCATTATGAAAAATTACTTAGGACGTTCTTTGCCTGCCCAAGCGTTAGCATCTGTGTTTGCTATTGCTATACTTTGCTTTATATCTGCTGTAGGCAGCGGCGTGTTGGCTTGGGTGTCTCAAGCAGATGGCCAAGCCATCAATACGGCAGGCTCGATACGTATGGCGACTTATCGTATCAAGTTTCAAATAGCGACTGACTTTGATAGGCTCTACTCCGCTGATTTGGATAGCAACCCCAAAACCAATCCGGCACAGACGGACTCTGCCAGTTACTCTGATGCGTCCGCTTTTTTGATTACTGACATGGAGAACCGGCTAGCCAGCCTAAGACAATATCAACGTCACTATGGTAATGAACATGACAGTATTAATGATCAATTAGCAAAGATCGAAACACAGTGGTTCAATGGTCTAAAACCTGCTTTACTGTCTCGTGATAAAGCCTCTTTATATAGTGCATCAGACTCCTACGTCAAAGACGCAGATGGATTGGTTGATGCATTACAGTATCGCAACGAGCAAAGACAGATGTGGCAGCAGTTGTTACAGATCGCCTCTTTGGTATTAACGCTTATCATCATGCTTGTTGGTTTTGCTAAGTTACAGCAAAACGTTTTATTACCCGTGCAGCGCTTAATCACAGCCAATAGCCAATTTCGACAAGGCAAGCGCGATACTAGAGTGTCCATCTCAGGCTATAAAGAATTCAAAAAACTGGGCGATTCTTTTAATGATATGGCGCGCACGATTGAAACCTCTCAGCAATCATTAGAAAATGAAGTACAAATAAAAACGCGGCATCTGATTAAAGCCAATCAAGCCTTATCGTTGTTTTATGATTTCTCTAAACAGCTCACCATTAGCCCCGTCAGCTTACATAAGCTGGACAGTCTGATTACCGATTTTGGTCATATTTTTTCGCATTTAGACATCACTTTATGTATACAAAGCAATATATTGAGTAATAAAGACAGCATCGCCTTGCACGATGACAGAATGAAAGAGTTATGCACCAAGCTTACTTGCGACAACTGCATTATTAAAGACAATAGCCATACCCAAACTTTCCCGATTGTTCACCAAGATGTCGAGTTTGGTGAACTAAACGTTCGGCCCAAATCCGTCTTATTATCAAATGACGCCTTCTTGACAGATAATGCCAATACCAACGCCAATGTCGATCTCAATGCCAACGCTAATACCAACCAAGAGTCCTCGTCATCGCGTATCAATATGGTAGATATAGATAGCACGTATTTGGATGCTAGAAGTCATGAGCTGATTGTCGCGCTCACCAACCTTGTCAGTACCGCCCTATCTTTACGTAAGCAAAAACAACAAGAGCATCAGCTGATCTTACTTGAAGAGAGGTCAACTATTGCAAGAGAGCTACACGACTCTCTAGCCCAGTCGTTATCTTATTTGAAGATACAAGTGAGTGTGCTTGAGAAACATCTAAAAAAATACTCAGATAAAAACTATCAGCACCCTTTTGATGAGCAAAATCAAGCCAGCGTCTGGCAGCATATCTCTCAAATTAAAACGGGGCTTAATTCAGCTTATCAAGAGCTGCGAGACTTGCTGACTACTTTTCGACTCTCTATTGATAGTGCTAATTTTGATGAAGCCTTATATGAAGCCGCTGATGAGTTCGCTGTAAAAGGCGACTTTGCGGTGAAAGTAAACAATCAAATCATGTCACTAAATTTGAGCGCTGCCGAGCAGGTACATCTGATACAAATTATCAGAGAGGCGCTATCCAACGTTAGCCGTCATGCGCAAGCCAAAAACGTCACTATAGATTTGGGTTATGATGATGAGAGCAATTATATCGCCCTAGCAGTGATAGACGATGGCATCGGTATGTCAGGTACGGTCAATCAAACGCAGCATCATGGTCTCATGATTATGAAAGAGCGGGCTTATAAGCTTGGCGGCGACCTGATTGTCACTGCCAATGAACCAACAGGCGTCAGTGTTATTGTTAGGTTTGTACCCCATTTTTTCACCGACTATATGACGGAAACCACTGATTTTAACGAGTCTTTTTAACTGACAATTAATTAATTAGACTACCTTGTAACACTTTTAATTTGTGAGCACCTTATGAGTCTGAATGTCTATACCCCAACCTCTCCTGCCAAACTGCTATTAGTCGATGATCATCCAATGCTGCGCCGAGGCATCGCTGAGCTATTAAGCCTTGAAGATGATGTAGAGGTGGTTAGTGAAGCCAGTAATGGGCAAGAAGCATTAGATTTTTTGGTCAGTAATAGGGTTGATTTGGTCATATTGGATCATAAAATGCCGATACTGACAGGTATTGAGACCTTAAGGGAGATCAAGTCTCGCGGCATCGAGGCCAAGACCTTATTGTTTACGGTTTCTGATGCTGGTGAAGATGTGCAAGAAGCTTTGGAGCTGGGAGTAGATGGCTACTTGTTAAAGGATATGGAGCCTGAGCTGATTATTGTTAATATCAGAAAGGTGCTGCGAGGCGAGCTAGTTATTAGCCCCAACCTAGCCGCAATATTGGCGCAAACCTTACGTAAGCCCACCATTGATGATATTGCTGGCAATTTGACCGCAAGAGAGTTGCAAGTGATTCAAATGATCGCTGAAGGTCTTAGTAATAAAATGATCGCCAATAAACTAGATATCGCTGAATCAACTGTGAAGGTGCATGTCAAGCATATCCTTAACAAAACCGGTCTACGCAGCCGAGTAGAAGCGGCAGTATGGGCCGTCAACAACTTAACAAAATAGATTTTAATCAAACAGATAACTCAAAAACCAGCCGATGGTACATCAGCTGGTTTTTTGATAAAAAGATGATTTTAGCCGTTAGCTTCAGCTGCAATCTGACGATCCACCGATGACATTTGATACTCATCACCAAAGGCGTCTTTAGGTTCTTTTAGCCAAAAGAAGCAGAGCACCCAAGCAATAAAGGCGCCAACTGCGATGATAAAGAAAAACTGGCTAGGTTCCACTAGAGTGAATACAAACAAATAAAATACCGCGCCCACATTACCATAAGCACCTGCCAAACCTGATATCTGACCGGTCAGGCGGCGCTTGATAGAAGGAATCACCCCAAAGGTTGCCCCTTCTGCGCCTTGTACAAATACGGAGCATAAAATAGTAAAAACTACCGCAATAAACAACGGCCACTGAGCATTGAGTAGTCCCATCAACCCAAAGCCAATGCCTATTCCAAACATATAAATCAGCATCACTAGCCGGCGGTTACCGACTTTATCAGAGATGTAGCCGCCAAGCGGCCGCGCCCATAAGTTCACAAAAGCAAAGGTTGAGGCAACCAAACCTGCAACCGTCGGATCAAGTGTCCAAGTCGCCGCAAAGAACATCGGTAGCATAGACACTACCGCAAGCTCAGCCCCAAAGTTGGCAAAGTAGGTCACGTTAAGCGCCGCAACAGAAGTAAATGGGTATTTGTCGTCTTCAGGAATACCGGCTTTAATCATAGGCGCATTGACGCTAATGGCTTTATATATCTGATAAACCACCATCAGCGCAACAACGCCGTAGAGTATCCAAGCATTTGTATCACTTAAAAAGCCCATATTTTGCGTACGATATACCAGGAGTGATAACACGCCATATAAAGGGATAATAAACAAACAATAAAGCAGCAAATCTGCCCAAGTAGAGACTTCTAATGCACCCGCCTTACGTGATTTTTGATGGGTATCAACGCTTGGACCATCAGTAATCAAAAACCAATACGCTACCCCGTATATTGCCATCAGCAGGCCTGATAAAGCGATCGCCCAGCGCCATCCATCATCGCCGCCAAAAAACTGTAGTGCCACCGTTGGAATAGTAATCGCGGCCGCCGCTGAACCAAAGTTGCCCCAACCGGCATAGAACCCTTCGGCAAAACCAATGTCTTTGGGCTTAAACCAAAGCGCAGTCATATGAATACCAACGACGAAACCTGCACCGACGATCGACATAAATAGTCGCGCTACAAACAATTGCATGGCTGAGGTACCAAAGGCAAAGAACCAAGTCGGTATCGCCATTACGACCATGAGTATTGAAAATACCCGCCGAGGACCAAAACGGTCTAGTGCCATACCGACAATGACGCGACCAGGAATAGTCAAGGCCACGTTGGCAATTAAAAATAGCTTGATATGATCAGGGGTCAAGTAGCTCTCAGTCGCTAGCATAGAAGTGGCTAGCGGAGCCATATTAAACCAAACATAAAAGGTTAGAAAAAAAGCAATCCACGTATAATGCAGCGCCCTTATTTCACGGCGTTCCATCTCAAGCAGCTCTTTTGCATGCATAACTTATATCCTCCGCCATAAAACTCGATAGTTTTAAATAATTGTGATGGAGATAAGTTAGCAATAAAAAGCGAGCATACCTATTGAGCAAAAGCAGTATGTTTTATGCGTTTAAGACTACGACTAGTACTACTAAAGGAGGACTTTATTAATTCATCTTTAAGCTATAATGAGGTAAATGATAATTATTCAATATGTAAAATACTGATAACTTATTAAGGAGTCACTATGAATCAGCAAGTCATTCCAAGCCACTGGAAAATAAAGCGCTCTACGCATTTCTTTACCAAAGATAAAGTGCCTAAAGCACTGCTCACGCATCACAATACCGCTGAGGGTGTATATGGTCAGATTTGTGTGATGCAAGGTGTGGTAACTTTTTATGGCTTCGCTAACGAGACCGCCACTGAGCCCGAGCAGACCATTATTATTCGCGCAGGAGAGTTTGCCGTTAGCCCGCCGCAGTATTGGCACCGGGTTGAGCTAAGCGATGATGCGCAGTTCAATATTAACTTTTGGACAGAGGGCGACACTAAGGGCAAATCTCTATTCAACAGCTCCACTATTCATAGCAAACCAATTGAAAAGCTGTTTGATAAGCCCGATTAACCAAAGCCGCAAAATAAAACCGTGGGAGACAAGTCACACTAACAAGCGTTTTTCATGATACAGACATGAAAAACGCTATTGCGTCAGCAAAACTATTTATATCTCAAGATGTCCCTACTCGTACTACGCTTTGAGCCTTCAGCTTATTGTAGTATTTTCTTTCTTATTAAATTGTTTGTATCATAGAATCCTGTCTTGACAGGTAGTTATTTAGATTGATTGAGTGTTATCAATTAGCTTGGCACCTGTCTTGGCTTGCAGCTCAGTAAAAGTTAAGCCATCAACCATTTTACGGACTTTCAAGCCTTGATCAGTCACATCAATTACTGCTAAATCTGTATAAATTCGATTAACGCACTTTTTACCGGTAATAGGCAGTTTGAGTTTTTCAACAATTTTGGGCGCGCCATTTCTGTTGACATGATCCATCATCACATACACTTTTTTAGCGCCTACCGCTAAATCCATCGCCCCACCAACTGCAGGAATATCTTTAGGGCGACCTAAAAACCAGTTAGCAATATCACCATTTTCAGCCACTTCAAAGGCCCCTAGGACGCATAAATCGATGTGCCCTCCTCGAATCATGGTAAAAGAATCGCCATGATGAAAATAACTGCCGCCTTTTAATAAAGTAATATATTGCTTGCCAGCATTGATTAAGTCACCATCCTCCTCTCCTGCAGTTGGCTCAGGACCCATACCCAACACCCCATTTTCACTGTGCAAAAAGATGTCTTTATCGTCCGGCAAAAAATCTGCAACCTTGGTGGGTTGACCAATACCCAAATTGACGTACATCCCTTCTTGAATATCTTGGGCGACGTACCTTGCGATCTCATCGACCGACCATGGTGTATAATTACTCATTATGTTTATGCTCCCACATGCACGACTTCATGGACGAAAATACCAGGGGTAACAATATGTTCAGGATCTAAAACCCCCAAATCTACCACTTCGCTGACTTGGGCAACCGTATGCTTAGAGGCTGCAGCCATAATAGGGCCAAAGTTGCGGGCCGCTTTGCGATAAGTTAAGTTGCCCCAACGATCTCCTTGAAAGGCCTTAATCAGAGCGAAATCCGCTTTGATAGGATACTCTAATACATAGTCGATGCCATCGATGGTACGAGTCTCTTTACCCTCAGCGAGTAGTGTGCCATAGGCGGTTGGCGTATAAATAGCCCCAAGCCCACTACCTCCTGCTTGCATGCGAGCCGCTAGTGTCCCTTGTGGCACAACCTCAAGCTTAATTTTGCCTGCACGGTATAAGTCATCAAAAATATAAGAATCGTGCTGGCGCGGAAATGAGCAAATAATCTTCCGTACACAGCCTGATTTTAATAATAAAGCCAGTCCTGTTTCACCATTGCCAGCATTATTACTAACGATCGTGAGATCTTTAGCATTGCGCTCAATTAATGCATCGATTAATTCTGCCGGTTGTCCTGCCAAGCCAAAACCACCTATCAAGATAGTGGCGCCATCCGTTATATTGCTCATAGCTTGAGCCGCAGATTCTGTCACCTTATTTAACATTGAGTCATCCTATAAAAAAGTGCTTATACCTGCAAATATGTCTGTCTAACGTTATGAGCTGTCTTAATGTACAGCCCGTTATATGGTAAACAAATCAGCAGGTTGTCATTGTTGTTTTTAAGGTAGGTCGGTGCTAAACCTTAGCCCTTAAGCCCTTACTCTAATTTCTCTAGGGGCAATCCAACATAGTTTTCAGCGATATTACTCTTACCCGCTTCTGAATTAATAAAATAGTCAAACTCAGCTTGCTGTACGCGAAAATCAAAGCGGCTAGAGCTTGGGAAACGATGCAATAGCATGGTCATCCACCAAGAAAAGCGTACTGACTTCCATACTCGGGCTAGACACACCTCTTGGTAACGTGGAATTAAATCTGTACGGCCTTCTTGGTATATTTTGACAAATAAGCGGTAAGCCGTTTCTACATCGCTGGCCGCTAAGTTAAGACCTTTAGCGCCGGTGGGCGGCACGATATGTGCTGAGTCGCCCAATAAAAACAACTTGCCGTATTGCATGGTTTCACACACATAAGAGCGTAGCGGAGCAATACTCATCTCCAAGGCTGGCCCTGTCACTAAACGCTCGGCCATCTCTTTTGGAATACGGCGCTTTAACTCTTCCCAAAATTTCTCTTCACTCCAGTCCTCAATCGTGTCTGTGTTGGGAACTTGAAGATAATAACGACTGCGGGTGGCAGAGCGCATTGAGCATAAGGCAAACCCGCGCTCATGAGCACAGTAAACCAGCTCATCGTTGACAGGCGGTGTATCACTCATTAAGCCCAACCACCCAAAGGGATAGACTTTCTCATACTCTTCTAGCTCAGTTTTTGGGATAGACTTTCTAGACACTCCATGAAAACCGTCACAACCAGCAACATAATCACAGTCTAGACGCAGGGTTTCGCCCTTATGCTCATAAGTTACGTACGGATTGTCTGATTCAATATCATGCAACTGCACGTTAGCAGCTTCATAAATAGTGACGCCCCCAGCCTTTTTACGCTCTGCCATCAAATCGCGTGTGACTTCGGTTTGACCATAAACGATGACCTGTTTACCACCGCTATATGTTTCTAGGTCTAGGTGATAATGCTCTCCTTGGAAACTAAAGTCCGTTCCAGTATGAATTAAGCCATCTGCATCCATACGAGCGCCAGCACCAGATTCGCGGATCAAATCTACAGTACCTTGTTCTAAGACGCCTGCACGAATACGACTTAGTACGTATTCTCCTGACTTTCGTTCTAAAACAACATTATCAATCCCAGCTTTCGTCAATAACTGACCAAGTAATAACCCAGATGGACCTGCTCCGATAATAGCTACTTTTGTTTTAGTCATGAAATCCCTCTCATTGTCTAATTAGATATGGTTCTTTGAAATACCCAACTTAAAAATCAAAGAACACGGTTTCGTTGTCACCTTGCAAGTAGATATCAAAACGATAGCGCGGCTGAGTATTACCCGCTTCTTTTACCGCTATTAGTGTATTGCGACGCGCTAATGAAGGTACCGCGTTTAAGATTGGACAGTTATCATTATGCGCCTGCTCATCTTCAAAATAAGCTCTGGTTTGTAGATGCAAATTGATACCTCGTGCAAACACGGCGATATTGACATGCGGGGCCATCAGCTTACCATTAAAGTCTACTGGTCCAGGCTTGATAGTATTGAAATGAAAGTCTCCATCTATGGCGCAAGCGCTGCGTCCAAAGCCACTAAAGGGTTTTTTATTGTCAAAACTAGCGATATAATTGCCATGGCTATCGGCTTGCCACATCTCAATCAAAGCATCATGCACCAGCTCACCATTGCCATCATAGACTCGGCCGACCAATTCAATATGCTCACCCTCAGCCCCTTCTTTGGCTAAGTCTTCCCAGATTTCATCTTCTCGCGATGCAAACCCGGCGATCTCTAAGGCCAAACCGATATGCACAAAAGGACCCGATGTTTGTGAGGCGGTTTCGCGCAATATACCTGTGTCATCTTGTAGTTTATATTGACTGTACATTTGTTACTCCTCAAAGTAGGTTTGCAAGGCACCACGAACGACAACGTCAAAACGATAGGCCAAGCAATCCATAGGCTTACTCATCGCCATATCTAAACGCGCAATCATAGTTTCCACTGCTTCTGGGTCTTTTAATACTTGAACAATAGGACACAAAGGGATTAATGGATCACCTTCAAAATACATTTGTGTGATCAACCGTGTTGAGATCGACGGCCCCATAACTGAGACGTGAATATGGGCAGGGCGCCAAGTATTGATGCCATTTGGCCATGGATAAGGCCCTGGACGTACCGTGCGAAAACGGTAGCGGCCATCAGCATCAGTCATACAACGACCTACCCCGCCAAAGTTTGGATCAAGCGGTGCTAGGTAGTTATCTTTTTTATGGCGGTAGCGACCTCCAGAATTGGCTTGCCACATCTCAACTAGTGTATTGGCAACTGGCTTACCAAATTGATCGATAACACGGCCATGCATAATGATACGCTCACCGATGGGCAAGCCAGCTTGTGTCCCCTCTGTACGAAAATTCATGAGCAAATCATTGTCGTATTGACCAATTTCTAAACCGTCAAATACTGGCCCACTGCGCTCAGATGGACTGGCATTTTGAATGCTAACCAAGGCTTGTTTTGGCGAACGTGTGATGGAAGTTTTATAACCTGGAGTATATTGCGCCGGTTGCCATGCTCGATCACGCGCCAGAAAATAAGGATACTTTTGACTCATTTTGATTTTCTCCACTCTTATCTATAAAATTTTATAAGCAATAGTATTGACGGCTATGACTTTACAAAATGGTCGTGCCCCAACCATTGTCTTTTGCCAAAGCAAAGGCATGGTTGGCCGCAGGGACGCCAGCATAAATTGAGACATGCATCAATACTTGCCTTAATTGAGCCTCATCGATACCTAAACGCTTAGCGGTACGTAAATGCAACCCCAGCTCTCCATCGCGGCCAAGCGCCGCTAATATTGCAGTCGTAATCATACTGCGCTGTTGTATCGTTAAAGATGGATCGCCCCAAAGCTCACCCCAAGCGTTACGCGTGATAAATTGCTGAAACGGGCTGTCTAACGTCGTTGCGTTTTTAGAGGCTCTCTCAACATGAGCTTCTCCTAAAATGCGCTTACGCTGCATCAGTCCTTGCTCGTAGCTGACACCAGTCTGCCCGACATTCTCTCGCCCAGCCTTAGCTTGTATATGCTCAACCAATAAATCGGATGCTTCAATAGATGGCACATGACCGACCCCTGAAAATACACTTAAGCTTGCAGCAGTAAATTCAGTTTGCAGTGTTTCTAACGCTTCGATAGGCGTAGAGACGTCGTCACCGCCAGCTATCAACGCCACACTATCTGTATAGCCGCTCAACTTACCGCGATTATCAACTTCTGCTAGAACCTCGCAAAGCTTGACGTAGCTCTCAGCATCGCTACGTGACAGTTGCACTTGCCAGCCTTGTATCACCGCCGGATTTTGCTGGGTATAACTGGGTGAAAACCACCGCGGCACAATCGTCTCTGCCATGGCAGTCAAACCCAAACGACGCACATTTTCAGCGCGCTCAGACCAGCCCGCTTTAGTGCCGATGACAGCCCCCGTATTGGTAAGCCACACTTGTTCTAATCGCTGCGGTGCAAGCTGGCATAAGCTTTGTCCAATGACCCCGCCAATTGAAGTCCCAATAAAATCAAAACTGGCCACCTCTAGGGTATCCGCTAAAGCCAACACATCATAAGCAAGCAACTCTGCCGATAAGGTTTCTGCTGCGACACCACTGCTGCCATGACCTGGTAAATCCCAACGAATACACCGGTAATGACCATGCAATTGATCACATACTGTATCCCAAACATCACGGCTCATTCCCAAAGGATGCGCCATAAATAACGCAGGCAGATAGGTCTCACCACTGTCTTGATAAGCCATAAGGTGAGCGTCGGTCGCTAAAAAGGTCATCGTTATGCTCCTACTCGTGAAATGACTAGGGCAATACCCTGCCCGACGCCAATGCACATCGTGCAAAGCGCTTTATCTTTATTGGTATGTTGTAATTCATGGATAGCTGAGATTAGAATACGAGCGCCTGATGCGCCTAGTGGATGACCTAAAGCAATAGCGCCACCTCTAGGATTAATACGCTCATCACGATCTCCTAATCCCAACTCACGAGAGCAAGCGAGGGCTTGCGCTGCGAAAGCTTCATTTAGCTCTATGACGTCGATGTCATCCAAGCTGAGGTTTAAACGTTTTAACAACTTCTGAGTGGCAGGCACAGGACCAATACCCATGATGGTTGGTAACACGCCTGCTGTAGCCATACCTTCGATTTTGGCGACTGGGGTTAAGCCATATTTTTTTACGGCAGCTTCACTAGCCACTAGCATAGCGGCTGCACCATCGTTGATGCCGGACGCATTACCAGCGGTAATCGTGCCGTTTTCATATATTGGACGTAATTTGCTTAATGCTGCTATATCAGTATTGGGTCTTGGGTGCTCATCTGTATCGACAATAAGGGCGGCTTGTTTGCGTCTTTCGATGGTGATTGGCGTAATCTCAGCGGGCAAGCGACCGTCGTTTTGTGCTTGTGCAGCTTTCTGCTGTGACCATACTGCAAAAGCATCTTGATCTTCGCGCGAAATATGATATTTGTCAGCCAGGTTCTCAGCTGTGCGTGGCATGGCCTCTGTACCATATAAGGCATCAAGCTTTTTGTTAATAAAGCGCCAGCCCATGGTGGTATCTTGCAGCTTTTGACTACGGTCATAGGCTTTTTCTGGCTTGCCCATTACGAAGGGAGCGCGCGTCATCGATTCAACGCCGCCAGCTATTGCCAACTCCATCTCACCACTAACAATCGCACGAAAAGCTGTACCGACAGCGTCCAAGCCTGAACCACATAGTCGGTTGATAGTGGTAGCGGATACCTGCTCTGTTAAGCCTGATAGTAAGCTGCTCATGCGAGCGACGTTGCGGTTGTCCTCACCGCTTTGGTTGGCACACCCCATGAACACATCGTCAATCATACTATGATCAAACTCAGGGGCATCAGCCAATACAGCCTTTATCACTTGAGCTAGCAAGTCATCAGGACGAATATCCGCTAAAGAGCCACCATAACGACCGACCGCTGAACGCTTTGGATGACATATATAGACTGCTGTCATTTTCCTCTCTCCCTAGAGATATTATCAATACCATTTAATTGCGAATAACTTTTGTTCTATATAAGAATTATTGTTCGTATTGTGAATTAACTTATACTTTTTTTAGGACTCTGTCAATATAGTTGACTACTTTTTTAATAGTAAAAAGACCTACGAATTATCGTAGGTCTTTTATTTTATAGGATATATATAGATAAGTGGGCCGATATATCGACTATTACTATATCATCCATATGTACTCATCGTTTTTTGCTATGAGATTACTACCATAGCTTTACTATCTAATCCAGTTGGGATCAATGCGATTCATCAATCGATAATAAGCAGGCCATTCAGGCAGTCTAACTTGGGCACCCGCTTGTGCATCACCGCCTTCAAACTGCTCTCTTGTCTTACTCATCGCCTCATCACTGGCTTGTAGCAACTTGCCACCAGACGCCATGGCTTTTAGTTGAACTTGGCACCCTTGAATCATTTGGTACATGCGCATAAATGCCCACGCTACATCGGGTCCTGTGGTAATAACGCCGTGGTTATTCAGCATCAGCGTGTGATTTTTTGCTCCGATTGAGCGCACCAGCCTTTCTTGTTCCGTAGCATCTAATACAATTCCTTCAAAAGGATGATAACCAATACGATCGTGGAACATATAAGCTTCTTGAAACAAAGGGATAAATCCACACTCTAAAGCACTTACTGCTTGCACATCTGTACTGTGCGTATGCATCACACAATGGATATCAGGTCGGCCTTTATGCAATGCAGTATGTATCACGTTACCTGCTTTGTTAATCGGGTACGGTGAATCATCAATTTTATTGCCCTCAAAGTCTATTTTCACTAGATTTGAGGGGGTAATTTCACTATATAGCAGTCCAAAGGCATTAATCAATAAATGCTCTGTACCAGGAATGCGGTAGGAGATATGGTTATAAACTTGGGTAGTCCACCCATAGTAATCTACCATCCTATAGCATAATGCCAGCTCTATTCTTGCTTGCCATTCAACGTCACTATAGCCTGCAGGGGTTGTTATGGTGTCAAAAATATCTTTCATGATAACTTCCTTTTATTCTAAACTTTCATCCATTACTGCTGCGCGATGCATCTCTCTTTTATAGCAATCATAATCATTAAAAGCCTGATGTCAGCAGATTTTGTTGTCCCACATAATCATTGTATTGTTATATCACTTGAGTCTACAACATGTTTGGCACTCATCCAGACTTTGGGTAAATCTATCCTCTCTTTCATAGCTGGTCTCAAACTTTTATAGGTTAGCGCTGAATTTGCAAACGTTAAATTTGCAAATAAGGTATCTTCGCCATATGGAGGCATAGCTTTACCATCGTTGATAGCAACGACGCTTTATTCGTTCTCTATCAGAATAGTTGTTCGTATAGTGAATTAAGCTAACCTGTTTTTAGCCTACTGTCAATCTAGTTATGCGCTTTATCCTGCGCCAATGACAAAACCAACCTCTTAATAGTTAATAAGGTAAGCTTGTCTCGCTTAGTTATGATTACCGTGTATTAATGCAGGGTTAAGCAACATTATCGTTGCTGTATCGATCACCTCTTGACGGGTCACTGTTTAATGACAAGATAGTGTTAATGATTGAATTGAAGGACTCAGCTTAGATGACAAACAGAACGGATAGTAAAATTATTACTAAAGTAAGTTTGTGCTCCAATCGTATCGTTATCATATAAATCTATTGATCGCTCTTACTTCGTTTGCGGTAGCATACCTTTTAGAATAAGGCTATGATGTTCTCTAACTTCTATGATAGCCAGCTCAACATCTAACATCGCTTGTACAAACTAACGATTCAAAAGTTCGTTTTTGATGTCAGTATGTACAAAAGGTTGATTGATTAATTTGGTAACGGGCGTTTAAACTTCCTGATTTTAGTCATCATTAATTGGTAATTAGTAAACATCATGTATAAAGAACAAGAAAATAAAATATCCTCTGACAGTCCAGATTTTGTTGCCTCTCTTGCAGCAGGTTTAAGCGTCTTACTAACGTTCGATGAAAGTCATTCTAGTATGACTCTAAGTGAAGTGGCCGAACGCGCCAACATAGATAGAGCAAAAGCTAGGCGCTATCTATTAACCTTACATGCCCTTGGTTATGTGCACAAAGACAAGCGCCAATTTAGCTTGACTCCCAAAACGTTGAGTATTGGAGCAAGCTACTTAGATGGTATGCATCATCACGATATTATTCAGTTTTATCTAGAGCGCGTCACTGAAATAACTGGAGAGTCTTGTTCCTTTGCGGTACTAGATAATGATGAAGTGGTTTATATTGCCCGCTCGGCTGCCAAACATCGCTTATTATCTATTGGCATATCCGTTGGTACGCGCTTGCCTGCTGCTTATACCTCAATAGGACGCGCTATTTTGGCCAATCTTCCTGACGAGCAGCGCAAAGACTATGTTAATAGTGTTGAGCTTATCTCCCATACACCCTATAGCATTACTGACCCAAAACAGCTGCTTAAAACCTTACAACAAGCAAAAAACGATCAATATGTCATAGTAGATCAAGAGTTAGATACTGGCTTAAGATCGCTCGCACTGCCTGTATATAAGTCAAATAACGAATTGATTGGTGCTATTAACGTTAGTACCAATGCTTCACGAGTCTCTCATGAGGTTTTGATAAACGAGTTTTTACCTACATTGCGTGATTGTGTTGAACAAATACAGACGTATTATGTTTAGGAGAAAACATACTATGTTTGAGATAGGCTATCTGTCGACATGGTGGGATTCTTAATATAAAAGTAACAATCTTAATCATCAATTTTATCTAAGTGATAACCGCGTATTGGTTAATAATAGACGTCATATGATAATAGTCAAGCAGGCTATAAATTGTTATATTATGAGAATGGTTATCATTCATATTATAATAGGTCGTCAACTAAACACATCGACTTCATAAACTGGAGATTACGAATGAAACGCGCCCCTCAATTACAGCCATTATCACGCCAGCATCATCTTGGTTTACATATAGGACGTCACGCTAAAGAGTGCACCGATAACCCGCAAGCGATTACTACACATTGGCAAGCACTGTCCTCTTATATTGATGATATGCAAAACCATTTTAGTATCGAGGACAATTTAA
This sequence comes from Psychrobacter sp. 1Y4, assembly GCF_051847555.1. Lineage (NCBI taxonomy): Bacteria > Pseudomonadati > Pseudomonadota > Gammaproteobacteria > Moraxellales > Moraxellaceae > Psychrobacter > Psychrobacter sp. 1Y4. Next base: position 37,817 of record NZ_JBPYDE010000012.1, read on the forward strand.
TCACAAAAGCCTTGCTACCTTATCAAGCTACCCAACCTGAGGTTGGATCCGTACTCGATACAATGAGAGAACAGCATAGACTGTTGAACAATACGAAGATGGAAATTCAAGCTGCTCAAGCTTGTGAGAATACTATAGTCACTGTTAAACAAGTCAAACAACTTGGTAACTTATTATATGATCATATACGTTTTGAAGAACGTAAGCTCTTTCCTATTGCCGAAAAATATTTAACGCAGCATGAGCTTGACGCTATCTATGCAGCCAGCCCAGATAATATCAAGCACTTAGACGAAAAGCGTTAATTTAGAAAAATATAAGACGTTTTACAATTCCACCTTCATAGAGCGATTTTAATAAATGGCTAATAGGAAAGATGACAAGAATTATCAGCCAACGCATGGAGTATCCCGCATGATTCAGCTGGTGCTTCTTTGGCGCATTTTTGGCGCAAATCTAATAGATGCTGCTTTAATTGCACCAACTCTTTCATACGTGTTTCTACCGCATCGATATGCTCGTCTAATAGTATATTTACCTCTCCGCAGTTTTTATCTGGCGTATCCCAATACTGCAGCAAAACTCGCACTTCCTCCAAAGTCATATCGAGCGTACGGCAATGTAGGATAAATTGCAGACGTTCAATATGATCCTCACGATACAAACGATAATTCCCTTGACTGCGCGTAGGCTCCGGTAACAATTTTTCTTTTTCGTAATAGCGAATGGTTTCTACCGTCGCCCCTGTACGTTTGGCAAGCTCGCCAATTTTGATAGGCATTTTTCTCTCCTTAAATAGCTATAGTCATCAATAGTGATTCTAAAATTTAGACCATAAAGTAACTATAAGGTTCAGTAAGTGAAAAATCAAACAAACTGGTTAATCAAAGCCTTGACCCTAAAGCCACTATAGGGTTCATAATACCTTTAATAAGAGGATAAAATATTATGCAATATCATATTGAAGGTATGGACTGTGCCAGTTGCGTGGGCAAGATTGAAACAGCGTTGACACGTATGCCTGGTGTCTCTGATGTTCAGCTAAACTTTGCCACCCAAAAGCTCGCGCTAACCTTAGCGCCTAATGCGGCAACTAAAAACACAGATATCGAAAAAACCATCAAGCGTCTTGGATTTGGTGTGTCAGAGTTAACCGACCAACAAAATGAGGCAGGCAACAATGAGCTTCAAACAACAGTAAACGACCAGCGCTGGTGGCAAACGTTAAAGGGCAAACAGGTCATTGGTGTTGGTCTGTTGATGAGCGCAGCCTACGTCTTATCATTGGTTTTTCCTGCCTATGGCACATGGGCTTTTATTGCTGCTGTCGTTATCGGCGTCATACCATTTGCCCGCAAAGCGTTTGCATTGACGCTGACAGGCTCGCCTTTTTCAATTGAAATGCTCATGTCCGTCGCAGCCATTGGCGCCCTTATCATCGGTGAAGCTGAAGAAGCGGCTGCAGTGGTCTTTTTGTTCTCTGTTGGTGAGCTGTTAGAGAGCGTAGCGGCCGATCATGCCCGCGCTGGTATTAGAGCGTTATCGGCGCTTGTACCAAAGACTGCCATTTTATTAGACGCACAAGGTCAACAGCGTCAGGTGCCAGCAGCTTCACTACAAGTAAATGATAAAGTGCTGGTGCGTCCTGGAGATAGAGTCTCTGCTGATGGCGTCATTATTCAAGGAACGTCCAGCCTTGATGAATCGCCTGTGACTGGTGAGTCCGTTCCTGTCGCTAAGACTATAAACGATGAGGTCTTTGCTGGCTCAATTAACGTCGATGGCGTACTACACATACGCGTGGAGAAAACAGCGGCTGATAATACGATTGCACGTATCATCGAGCTTGTAGAGCAGGCGCAAGCATCTAAAGCCCCGACCGCGCGCTTTATTGAAACCTTTAGCCGCTACTATACGCCTATCGTAATGGCACTTGCTGCGCTGGTTATTGTCATTCCACCGCTATTTATGGGCGTAGAATGGATGACATGGCTATATCGTGGTCTAGCACTATTACTCATTGCCTGCCCTTGCGCGTTGGTACTCTCAACACCAGCCGCTATCGCCTCAGGTTTGGCGGTCGGTGCGCGTCACGGACTGCTTATCAAAGGCGGTAATGTCATGGAATTGATTGGTCAAGTCAGTACCGTCGCTTTTGATAAAACAGGTACGCTAACCGAAGGTAAGCCACGGGTAACCGATATTATCGGCTTTACCTCAGCGCATACGGACGCTAAAGGTCAAGACAAGTTATTGGCACTGTTTGCAAGCGTAGATTCGGCTTCTAGTCATCCACTTGCTAAAGCTATTGTAGATCATGCCAAAGACGCTCAGGTAACTATCCTTGATGCCTCCGATGCTTCTGCTACTGCGGGTAAAGCCGTACATGCTACGGTCACTGGGCGCTCTTTAAGCATTGGCTCACCAGTCTACATAGCAGAGAAAACTACGTTGCCGATGACGCAGCAAACGCAAATCGAGACCCTGCAAAATGAAGGAAAAACGGTTTCGATCTTGTTTGATGAGCAAAAAGGTGAGGCGCTTGGATTGATCGCGCTGCGTGATGAGCTGCGAGAAGATGCAAAGCAGGCTGTATCAATGCTGAGCACAATGAACGTGAGCTCTGTCATGCTCACAGGTGACAATAGCCGTACAGCAAAAGCGCTTGCCAGTCAGTTAGATATAGAATGGAAGGCTGAGCTGTTACCTGAAGACAAGCTACGTCTGCTAAGCGAGATGAAAAATAACAACCAAATAGCGATGATTGGTGACGGCATTAATGATGCACCAGCACTAGCAACAGCAGATGTCGGTATTGCTATGGGTAGTGGTACCGATGTGGCTATCGAAACGGCTGATATTGCGCTGTTGAAAAGCCGCGTGATGGACGTTGCCAATCTTATTGCACTATCGCGTGCCACGATGACCAATATTCATCAAAATGTGACGTTTGCGCTCGGACTAAAGGGCATATTTTTGATTACTACTGTGTTTGGTATTACAGGACTTTGGATTGCGGTACTGGCCGATGCTGGCGCGACGGTTCTGGTCACGCTCAATGCTTTGCGTTTACTGCGTTTTAAAGGCGCTTCATCGCTTGAAAAAAGAATAGAATAATAAATTTCTAGGTAAGTGACCTATTAGAGCTGAAGCCCGAAAATTATCGACAACATCGTTTTAAACGATTTTTGACAATCAACTTATTTAGTATTAACGGTATGACCATTTCATTGATATAAAAAATACGCTACCTGATTCCTAGTCGAATTCACCAATTAAGTTTGCCACAACAGACGTTAATAGTGTGACTGTTTATCCCAACCGTATACTCTATCTATAGAACGTAAATGATCTATTATCTACAAAGAAAGTCTATCAAGTGGGTTTCCAGTAAGATTGATACATTTTAAATGGGTTAGCTGCAAAAGACTGTCCGGCAGATCTCTAAGATTACAATGAATAAGCTCAAGCTTAGTCAGGCTGGTCAGCTGTCCAATACTATTAGGCAGCTCATCAAATTTGCAATAACTCATAAAAATCTCAGCTAGATTCTTGAGTTGCCCGATGCTGGTAGGTAGGACTTCAAACTTGGAATGATTAAAATTGAGCTTAGTTGGGTTAATAAGCTGCCCAATACTATAAGCTTAGAATGACTAATAGACAGTTTGGTTAGATTGCTAAGCTGACCTATATTCTGCGGTAAATGACTTGAAGAGATACCACTGATATTTATTTCTACTAGACTGGTAAGATTAGCGAGCTCATCGGGCATATAGCCTATTCTATAAAGGTCTCTTGAGCGCTGTTCATCACGTTCAGGCTCTAAAATATCTAGCTTTGTTATGGCTAGCAATGACTCTTTATCACGAGGGACTTCGAACTCCTTGAGCCCAAACTCATCTGCCCTCGCCCATATTTTCTTAATCCAACTGTCATCAGTATCTAACGTTTTATTGAAAATATCAGGCTGAGAAATGTCTTGATGATAGTTATTATCCCCTTGAGTCATAGCTTCGCTCCTCAACCCGCTTGATTAATTAGCATGTTACGCAAATTGCCAATGGCTTTGGTTGGATTCAAGCCTTTTGGACAATACAACACGCAGTTCATAATACCTCGGCAACGGAATAAGCTACAAGCCTTCAAGGTCAATTCAATAGCTTCTATCGCATTAGCAAAAGCATCTTGATAATCGTCTGCCGCTGAAAAACATCTCTCTATATCAGGATATAAATATAGCGGGCGCTGTAGAGCTGTTGCCCTTAGTAATAGCAACGGGATATAACATATCTAAACTCCTTTGTTGATTAAGTGCAAAAAAGCCTTCCAAGCCATATGTTTTATAGCTTGAAAGGCTTAATCAAATGGGGTGTTTGACCTGGAGGATATTTACAATTGAGCTTAGGCATCTACTATATTAGGCATCTACCCTAAGTAACTGATCTAAATCATTAACTAACGTAAATCATCCACCACTGCCAACATGGCAACTAATGAGGCTTCCCCTAATTTGTTAGAACGCTCTGGTGACCAACCTGTGTCTGCGTCCGGTAGATTATCGTTATCTTTAAAAGGCATCTCTAAAGTATTGGCAAGGCAATCAAAGCGTTCCGCCACCCAATTAGTTGCAACCGTCATGTTCGCTTTACCTGGCGCATCAATATCATAGCCCACTTCAGACTGAAAATCGGCACTGGCTAACTTTAATACCTCTGAAAATCTATCACGCAAATGTGCGAGGCGCTCGTTATAACTTGGCGTCCCTTGAGAGCCGGCAAGAAACACATAAGGCAATGCTTCATCGCCGTGCACGTCATAAAATAGATCCACGCCAGTCGCTTCCATTTTATTGATGACATGAAATACTTCAGGACTTTTCTCCAAGCTTGGATTTGACCATTCACGGTTTAAATTGGTGCCAACTGCATTAGTACGCAGATGTCCGCGTACACTCCCATCTGGGTTCATATTCGGCACAATGTAGAAGTTCGCTTTTTCTAATAACAATTTACCAGTAGCATTGTCATCATCTAACAAACTATCCAGCAAACCTTCAATCAGCCATTCGGCCATGGTCTCGCCGGGGTGCTGACGGGCCGTAATCCAAATGTTGCGTTTATTCACATCACTATTGCTATCTTTATTAGCGATTTTTATTAAGGTTAAGTCACGCTTATCAAGGGTGTCACCCAAATGCTCCAATGTCACCAACGGATGCGTTTGTACAGCTGCTAATAAATCTTGATGGCGCTCATAGCTATAAGGGGCAAAATACGCAATTTGAATGGTGTCACATTCCAATTCTGCCACGATGGTTAATTTGCCGTCTTTATAAGTGGTAGGCAGACGGAACCAATACTCCCGATCGTAGGAAGCCACCGCTTGGTAATTTTCCCACCCTTCAACGTATGACGCCTCCCCTGCATTTAGGATATTAAGAGTATATCGCTCGCCAATCTCACCTGACAGACGAAAATTAAACCACTGAAAAAATTCGCCACCAACATCTGGGCGAATCGCCAATTGAATATCTTTTTTATTCTCTACATTGATAACATCAATATTACCTGCATCGAAATTTGCAGTGATATACATAATCTATCCTTAATGAGTTCTTAAAAATCTGAAAATCAATTCTAAATTTAGAAGTATTTTATCCACCTTAAAATACAGTAAAGCCTTTTAAACTATATACTTTATAGCCTAAAAAGCTCAATCAATCACGGATTTTATCTAGGTGATAACTTTAAATTTCTAGTCTATTCTAGCATCCATCAACATCACAAATCACTCGATGAATAGCTTTGGTTTACACAGATACCGCTTTATTTTTTCATAATTAAAATACGGTATTGGGAAAATTTTGTCATAAGTCCAGTCATAAGAGAAAGTATAAGTCAGATAAAGTACAACCAATGACGCCTCCATAATCAAGGCTTGTTATAGGCTAATATGAAGATACACCACCATGACTAGATAGCACATCAGCAGACCACTTTCAAAAATAAAACATGAAGCGCCCTTATCGCTTAGTCTAAAAGTACTACGCTTAAATCTGATCACTCCCTTCTCAAAGACAATATTGAACCTGTAGTTTCATAAGATAGATATCAATAATGGCTTTTTTAATATTACGATAGACTTTAGGAATGGCATGAAATAAAACGGCGTTAAAATAATGGAGACCATTATTTATCTCGTCATAAACCAAAGGTGTACGTGTACGCACTTCACTAGATGACCATAATAAATCGTTTGCGCCGAACGACAACTCTCATGTCACTCTTAAGCAGGAGGTAGTCCTTGATACGCTTTATTTAATAAATCTTTTAATTCCTCATAGTCATAATCACGAGGATTATAATAAGGACTATCACAGACGATTTGTGCCACGTTAGCTGGACCCTCTTTGGGTAGACCAATGTCTTTTAGTGCCAACGGAATCTTTAAGGATTGATTTAAACGATAAATTTCTAAACCGACCTCTTCACGGCTACTAACACCTAAAGCCTCTGCCAATCGATCCATGGCTTCAATATCAGCGTTACGGTTGTAATGCACTGAATACGCAAGCGTAATAGCGTGTGCTTGAGCATGTGGCAGACTGTATGTGCCGTCCAAAGTATGGCAAATCTTATGATGAATGGCCATACCAACTGATCCTAGACAAACTCCAGCAAGCCAAGCACCATAGGTTGCTTTCTGGCGTGCTGAAATATCGCTCAAGTCATCTACAATCACAGGCGAAGCAGACTTTAATGCTTTGATAGAGTCAACCGCCATGAGACTGACAATTGGGTTTTTATCCTCAGCATATAGCGCTTCTATCGCATGTGCCATGGCATTCATACCTGAACAAGCCGAGATTTGCGCAGGCAAGGTTAAGTTTAGCTCTGGATCATAAATCACTACTTTGGGTAGGATGTGAATATCCTTACCTGTGGTTTTTAGATTGTTTTTAGTCATGCCATAAATAGTTGTCATCTCGCTACCTGAATAGGTAGTTGGTATAGCGACTATCGGTAAATGCGTCTTTAATGCAATGGCTTTGGCAAGTCCAATCGTAGAGCCGCCGCCCAAAGCCAGGCAACAATCAATGTCGTTTGATTGGACAAACTCTACCGCCTTGTCCGCGACTTCTACCAGAACATGCATGACAGCGTGCGGATACACGCCTGCTGAAATCTCTTGTAGTTGCTGCGATAACTTCTGACCTGCTTCTTTTTGACCCGGTGTCGTAATTACTATAACTTTACGATAACCATGCTGTATTAGAATATCTTTGGCTTCAGCTGACTTACCGTTCCCAAAATGAACGTCGAGCGGTAACGCTTGGTAATGAAAATCTTTCATAATATCATCCTGACTTGAAAAGCAAGTCTCACTGAGAATACGCTGGAATATCGTTAGCATGGAGAAATATCACCTAATTCATCTGGATTTTTTACACCAATAATTAAAACCGTTTGCTTAAAATGAAATATCAATGACGTTTAACTGAGTTTATACACTAGCAATAACCTGCCAGCTGGCAGTCGCTTGATACTTGTCTTGATGCGCAAACAAAGGATGGCTTTGAGCTTCTGCCAAATTAAGTACTGGGGTTACGCAAGCATCAACCTCTGCGAACAATTCTTCCCAATACGTCATCGTTTGACTAGCAAACTTCTCTATCATTGCTTGCTCAGCTTGTTTACTCTCAGCTGTATTTGGCATTGATCCACGCTGCCAATGAGCATCAACGTATTCAGATAAGTCTAAGGTCTCGCATAATAATCGCCAGAACTTAAACTCCAACGAGCCGACTGCCATATGGCGACCATCTTGTGTTTTGTACAACCGATAGCACGGCAGCCATCCACCCAAGAAGTCATTCTGAGGCTCTGGGCGTTGTCCATTTATATTTTTCATCATATCAGCTGTCGCTTTTGGCATGACCAGATGCTGATACAAGCTATGCGTCATACTCACGGCTATGTGTCGACCGCGACCAGTATTTTTAGCGGCAAGTACCGCTGCTAATAAGGTAATCACTGCGGTATCGCTACCACCAGCCAAATCTGCAAATTGCATATTGGGCATAGCTTGATCGCCTGAGGCTGTTTTGAGTTGATCGAGGGTGCCGCTCATTGCCATAAAGTTGATATCATGCCCCGCCTTCGCTGCCCAAGACTTACCTGTAGCATCAAGCGCCTCTGGAATACCATAGCCTGTGATAGAAACCATCACCAGTTTTGGATTAATAGCATGTAAAGTAGCGGCATCTAAACCCATTCCAACAAGGACCTCAGGGCGAAAACTATCAAGCATAACGTCTGCATCTTTGATGTGCGCTTTTATTGCTTCAATGCCTGCTTCGCTACGAAAATCCACTTTTTCGCAGTGTTTGCCATGGTTTAAAGCTTTGAATAGTTCACCAAATGCCCGTCCTGGATCGCCATTTTCTGGTTCAATTTTAATGATTTCTGCACCAAGATCGGCGAGTAAGCGCGTCGCGAACGGACCGGGAAGATTACGTGTGAGATCGACAACTTTGAGCCCGTTTAGACAGTCAGCCATCATGCTTTTTGAGATACCTGATATCGAACTGTCCGGTATTAACTCTCTATTAGTCATCTGAAAACACCTCGCCTTTTTTTGCCATTTCTATCAAAATTTGTGCAGGCTCAAAACGCGTACCAAACTTAGCGGCCAGCTCATGACTACGCTTAACGAAATTTTCTATTCCTACCGCATTGATAAACTGTAGCGTCCCCCCTTGAGGCGGGGCGAAACCCCAACCAAAGATAGAGCCTACATTACCTTCAGCGACAGAGCGTAAGACGTTTTCTTCGTAACAGCGCGCTGACTCGTTGGCTTGAATATAGAGGAGGCGATCTATCAGCTCTGCCATGTTTGGCTGCTCATCAACGGATGGAAATAGCTCAGTCAATTTTGGCCATAACTGCTTATCACCCTTGCCCTCTGTATTTTGCGAATAATCATAAAAGCCTTTGCCGACCTTTTTACCTAAGCGCTCATGATCTTTTGCAATCACTTTAAGTACCGCTTCTGCCGGATGACTGACCCACTCTTTACCCTCGCTGATTGTATCTTTTTTGGTCTGTTCTTTAATACGCAATGATAAATCAAGCGACACCTCATCTTGCAGTGCAAGCGGCGGCATCGGCATACCAGCTTTAAGACCAGCCACTTCAATTCGTCGAGGATGTACGCCCTCACCTAACATCGCAATACCTTCTGACACATACGTACCAAATACGCGCGAGGTATAAAAGCCGCGACTGTCGTTGACGACGATAGGCGTTTTGCCAATTTGTAGCACAAAATCAAAAGCTTTTGCTAAGGTTGCATCATCAGTCTGCTCGCCCATGATAATCTCAACTAAGGGCATCTTATCGACTGGTGAGAAAAAGTGCAGCCCGATGAATTGAGAAGGACGTTTACTTGTAGTGGCTAAGCTCGTAATAGGAATGGTCGACGTATTAGAAGCATAAACGACCGTTTCAGCGATGACGGCTTCTGCTTGCTCAGTACATTTGGCTTTGATATCGCGATTTTCAAATACCGCTTCGATGACCAAATCACAACTTGCAATATCATCATAGGAAATGGTGGTTTGAATTTTACTTAATAACGCTTCTTTTTTGGTATCGTTTGAGCGTCCGCGATTAATGGCTTTATCAAGTAGGTTTTCTGAATACTGTTTACCCTTATTTGCGTTTTCAATACTGGTATCTAATAGCACCACATTGATGCCCGCTTTGGCGGCAACATATGCAATCCCAGCACCCATCATCCCTGCGCCAAGTACCGCAACCTTATTTACTTTTTGACGATCAAAGCTGTTAGGACGCGATTGTCCTTTTTTAATTTGGTTTAATTGCGTCCACATAGAAGTGATTAAATTGTTAGATTCAGGCGACAGCACACAAGCGGCAAAGTAGCTCGATTCGACCTCAAGGGCAGCATCGATAGCAAGTAAGCTACCTTCAAATACGCAAGACATAATATGGGTAATGGCAGGATAATTGCCGTGAGATTTTTGGTACGCCATAGCTGGTGCAACAGATAGCATTTGCGCGTTCTTTGGGTTATTCGCATTGCCACCAGGAATGCTAAAGCCTTTTTTGTCCCACGGTTGCTGTGCGTCAGGATTGGCTTTAATCCACGCTTTAGCTTGGTGTAACATGTCGTCTTTGTCACTAGCTATCGCATCAATAAACCCAATATCTTTAGCAGCGGTAGCATTGACAATTTTACCTTGAGTCATCATCTCAAGCGACTTTTGCATGCCAAGTAGGCGCATGAGACGCTGAGTACCACCGCCGCCAGGTAGTAAGCCTAATTTCACCTCGGGCAAACCAAGTTTGGTTTTAGGTGAATCAATAGCGAGTCGGTAATGACAGCCCAACGCAACTTCTAGCCCGCCACCAAGCGCCGAACCTGTCATCGCGGCAACGACCGGTTTGCCAGATTTTTCAAGCTTACGTAGGCTTGCTTTGAGCGACTCCGCCAATTCAAACGCTTGCTCGTGAGTATGAATACTCGCGAGCTGGTCAATATCTGCGCCAACGATAAAGCTGTCTTTACCTGACGTTAAGATAAGCCCTTTAACCGTCTCATCGTTTGTGAAAGCATCGACCAATACTTTAAACGATTGATTAAAAGTATCATCAATCACATTCATCTGACGCTCGGTTTGGTTGATAGTGACTGTTACGATATTGTCATCGTCACGCTCAGCAGAAAAATCTGCCAACTTATTAATCGTTGGGGTGCAATCCATGCTCATTATTATTCCTTTTTAAATTCAAACTTATTATTTAACCATTGTTTTACAGATAGCTTATACACGCTCAATGATAGTGGCGATGCCCATACCGCCACCGACACAAAGCGTAATCATCGCCGTTTTTAAATCACGGCGCTCTAACTCTTCAAGCACAGTGGTAAGTAGCATGGCACCCGTGGCTCCTAACGGGTGTCCCATCGCAATAGCGCCACCATTAACGTTGACTTTGTCCAATGAAACGCCCAAATCTTTCGCCGTCTTCATCGGTATCGCGGCGAACGCTTCATTGATTTCCCATAGATCAATATCGGCTGCCGTCATACCGGCTTTTTTGAGCGCCTTTTGACAAGCAGGTGTCGGACCGGTCAGCATAATAGAGGGCTCAGAGCCAATGACCGACGCCATAATGACTTTTGCACGCGGACGCAATCCTGCTTTTTTACCCGCAGCTTCGCTCCCCAGAAGGCAAAGCGCAGCGCCATCAACAATACCAGAGGAATTACCAGCATGATGCACATGATTGATACGCTCAATGCTGGTATATTTGTCCAGCAAGACGCTATCAAAGCCCATCGCGCCAAGCTGGGCAAAGGAAGGCTTGAGCCCTGCTAAAGTATCGACTGTCGTATCGGGACGAATGGTCTCATCTTTATCAAGCAACAATCGACCATTTAAATCATGCACAGGTATTACCGCATTGTCGTAATAGCCAGCAGCCCATGCGTTAGTAGCGCGCTGATGCGACTCGGTAGCAAAGGCATCAACATCTGTACGACTAAACCCTTCAAGTGTCACAATGGTATCGGCACCAACGCCTTGCGGGGCAAAGCCAGTCACAGAATTTACCCGCGGATCCATAAACCAAGCGCCACCATCTGCGCCCATTTTTACACGGCTCATTGATTCGACACCGCCTGCAACGACCATATCCTCCATACCTGACATGATTTTACTCGCCGCCAAGTTAATAGATTCAAGGCCAGAGGCGCAAAACCGCGACAATGTCACGCCAGCGACCGTTTCATGCCAGCCCGCATCAAGCACCGCAATGCGGGCAATATCTGCCCCCTGTTCGCCGATTGGGGTCACACAGCCGAGCACCACATCATCGACCAAGCTAGTGTCTAAATCATTGCGCTGTTGCATGGCATTAAGTAAGGTGCGTACCAGCCAAATGGGTGTCGCTTGATTTAAGCTGCCGCCTGCTTTGCCTTTACCGCGAGGGGTACGAATGGCGTCGTAAATATAAGCCGTCTGAATCATGCTATATCCTTATAGTCTTAATGAAATGGTTTTGATGAAAATTTGAAAAAACGAGTCGCTTACATAAAGCGTGACGCCAGCTCTTTCATAATCTCGTTGGTACCGCCATAGATTTTCTGTACCCGCGCATCAGCGTACAAACGCGCAATCGGATATTCCATCATATAGCCATAACCACCAAATAACTGGACGCACTCATCCATTACGATGCACTGTTTTTCGGTCACCCAATATTTAATTAAAGCAGCATGCTGCACCGTGAGCTTATCTTCGACCAATGCTTCAATAGCAGCATCACATAAGGCGCTTGAGGCAATATAGTGTGTGTTACATTCTGTCAGCTTAAAGCGGGTATTTTGAAAGCTCCATACCGGCTTGCCAAAAGCGGTGCGTTCTTTGGTATAGTCAATGGTCAAATCTAGTGCTAATTTCATCGCCCCAATCGCTGCCAGTGCTACGATCAAACGCTCTTGCGGTAATTCTTGCATTAATTGCGCAAAACCTAACCCTTCAACCGTACCCAACAAATTGGCTTGCGGCACGCGCATGTTATTGAAGAACAGCTCTGAGGTATCTTGTGAGGCTAAGCCGAGTTTTTTAAGCTTTTTGCCACGCTCAAACCCCGGAGCATTATCGGTTTCGACAATTATAAGCGATACACCTTTAGCGCCAAGAGATCGGTCAGTTTTGCAAGCAACGATAATTAAATTACCCAATTGACCGTTAGTGATAAAGGTCTTTGAACCATTGATAATATAATCATCGCCTTCTTTGACTGCGTAGGTCTTGATGTTTTGCAAATCTGAGCCTGTGCCCGGCTCAGTCATAGCAATCGCGCCGATTAACTCCCCTGTTGCCATTTTGGGTAGCCACTTTTGCTTTTGCTCTTCAGTACCATGATGCAAAATATAAGGGGCGACGATGCCTGAATGCAAAAAGCCACCGAAGCCTGCTTGATTGGCTTCAGATTGCGCATAAATCAGCGCTGCTTCATGACGAAAGTCACCACCTGCCCCGCCGTATTCTTCTGGCATTGAAGCACACAAAAACCCCATCTCGCCTGCTTCTAGCCAAGCTTCCCGATCGAGCATACCGTTTTCACGCCACTTCTCATCGTGTGCTTCCCAATCTCTAAATACTTTGAGCGCACTCTCATGCAGCATTTCAATCTCTTCATCCATCCACTTTGGCTTAAAGCATGCAATAGTCATTGATCCATCCTTGGTCTTGGGTTACTAGGTAATTTGATTATTTACTATACTTGTTTATACAATGCCTGCCAAACCAAAGCTCATGAACTACTAGGTCATTAACTTTATTGATTATTAGCCAGTATCGTTAATTGCAAGCGAGGTTATTATGTTTTTAATCATTGCTTTAATCCATTCTATAACATCATAATTACGCAAAAACCCCGTATTGGGGCTTTTTTATGGAGATAGCATTCAGATAATAAGTTGACTATAATTACGTCAAGCTTACAAAGCTGACTTAAAACGCTTTATTAATGGTTGTATTAAGTTGGCTAATGCTCTTGAAATTTAGGTCTACGTTATGAAGAACACGTTGTTAATATCTGGTTTAATCGTCACTATCTCTATACCTGTCCATGCAGCAGATTATCAAAGCTTTATTGCGCCAAGCTCCTTAGGCAAAAGCATACATACACTGAACAAGAAGTATCAGTTAGGATTGAAAAAACAAAGTTCCGGCAAATATGGCAATCGTGAGCTTAATGATTGCAGGCTTATTGTAAAAACAAATAAGAAAAATCGGATTAATGAAATTAAAATAATAGACAGTAAAAGCTGCAAATATTCTACTACCTCCAATGTGAACTATAATAGTCAAACTACCAAGACTCAGGATTTGCTCAGCCAAGTTGATATTCAAGACGTACAGTTTGTTCCAGGCTGTTTTAACTGTCCCTCACGGTTAGAAATAACCGATACACTAGTTATTGAGCGCGAAAAAGACAACTACCTCACAAAGTTTGAGATAAATGGACATAATAGAAAGTACTTAAACTATATTGCCAAAAATCTTTTTGGTGATTTCTCAGATGAAAATTATTACTCCACCATGAATCTGCTCGAGTCAAGAGCTGCTGAGGAACCTAGCCTTTACGATCGTAACGAGTTCAAATTACAAGCCATTGAAGCTTACAATTTGCAAGACAAACCGCAGAGCTATACGATTGCACTTAAATAGCTTATTTAAAATGGCCACTTACATTAAGTGGCTATAAGTTCTGCTAGTAAGACAATTTATGTTGCTATGTAGGTAACTGCTGTGCAAATTACGCAGAATAGGCGGGCAACACTATTTGCACCACCAACCCTTGAATACCATCTTGTCGATTATAGACACTGATCTGACCCTTATGTGCCATCACCACCGCATGGACGATCGCTAATCCTAATCCATAGCCACCAGTTTCGCGATGGCGGGCAGAGTCTAGCCGTACAAAGGGCTGAAAAATACGCTCCAAATCTTCATCCGCAACACCGCCGCCCTCATCTATTATGCTAATTTGAATAGCAGAGGTTTTACCGTCCATCTCTGCTTGTTTAATCTCAGCAATAACCGTTGAATCAGCTGCAGTATGCATAAAAGCATTACGAATGACGTTTTCAAGTGCACTGTGTAGCTGTTCTTGATTGCCTAGCACTGTCCAAGGAGTATCTGGAGAAGTAGCTGATAAAGGCATGACTAATGAAGAATCTGTCAATAATGAATTATCCGGCTGCCATTGCCAGTGTACGTTTTTCTGTTGAAACTCAAAGCAGACATCTTGTCCAATCTCACTGATAATCTCAGCAATATCAACTGCTTCATTTTCTAAATTGTCGATAGTATATTGCTGCATTTGTAGAGATTGAATATGAATGATTTGCTCGATTAGCTCATTCATCCGCGCAGATTCTTTATCAATACGGTCAAGGTAACGATTGGCATTCGGCGCAAAGTCTCGCGTCAGCTCAGTTGCAACGTCAAGCCGTGCCAATGGCGAGCGTAGTTCGTGTGAGATATCACTGAGCATCTGCTTGCGTGCCAGCTCACTCTCAGCCAGCCTTGTTGATAGCTTGGCTACGTCTTTTGCGAGTAAACCAAGCTCATCATCTCCCATCTTAGATAGATTGGGATTAGCCTGATAATCGCCGTCAATCATACGGTGCACCGTGTTTTGTACACGGCGAATACGCTGGGTCAGTGTACGACTCAGCCAAATGCAGACTAAGACACTAAAAAGGATAATCAGCAATAAACGTATCGGAAAATTACCACGTTGCAGTGCTACAACGTCGGCAAAACGCAGATGCGGACGCAATTGTACAATGACCGCTTGCTCATCTGGTAAGACGACCGTCACGTCAGCCAACTCAGGACGACTATCGGGATTAGCTATATTCGCACGATTCGCTGTCATCGGTGACAGGATATTATCTAAAAGTGACGGCTCATTATCCGATATTCTATCGTTGTTGTTATTAGACATTTTATTATCAGACATTTCATCATCAGGCTTAGGCACTGACTGCATTAATGGCATTAATGAAGGCCTCATTACCTGCCGACCATCTGGCATTCGCTCTTGTCTATGTTCTTGCCTACGCTCATCTCTATCACCATAACGCGGAAATATAATGGCGCCTTGCTCATCATAGACTCTGATTTGATTCATCAGCCATCGGTCTTCACGATACATCTGCCTAACGGTAGTTAAATCACCTACTTGTAACGCTTCAACCATCTCTTGACGCTTAATTAATAAACTATCAATTTGTACATCCATGCGAGCATTCAGCGCTTTTTCGACCAACCAGCGCTCCACCACGATAGATAGAATAGAGGTGATCAGAATCGTTAATAATAGGCTCAGAAACAGACGCCAAAACAGCGTGATTCGCAGCTTAAATTTAGTCGCTTGATTAAGCGTTTTATTGTTAATAGCTTTCTTGGCAGGTTTCATCGATAAGTCCGTCATTACAGCACCAGCTGATAGCCTTTACCACGGATAGCTTTGATAGGCTCATCGTGGAAAGGTTGGAGTTTTTTGCGTAGGCGCGACACATGTACATCAAGGCTACGATCGAATGGCTGCAGTTCACGCTGCAACACATGCTCTGATAGCCACGCCTTACTCACCACCTCACCTTTTTGTTTGAGTAGCGCGACCAATAAATCAAATTCTGTCCCCGTCACTTGTAGCTCTACGCCATCTATCTGACAAAGCCGCTGATTTTGATCCAGATGCAAACGACTCTCTGGTAGCGGAGTATGCTCTGATGCTGCCGCATTAGTCCGCTTGATAACGGCATTGATACGTGCCAGCAACTCACGCGGATTGCAGGGTTTAGTGATGTAATCATCAGCGCCAAGCTCAAGCCCAATGATACGATCGATCTCTTCACCTTTTGCCGTCAACATAATGACTGGAATATCACTAATATTCGGCAATTGACGTAGCACACTAAGCCCATCGATTTTTGGCATCATAATATCCAGTACCAGCAAATCATAAGCAGAAGCTGAAACATCGCTATTTGCGGTTTTAAGCTTCTGGATGACCGCCTCACCATCGTGAACGCAATCACATTGAATACCATGATTGTGCAAGTATTCTTGTAATAACTGGGTCAACTCTTCGTCATCATCACCTAGCAATATATTTGGCACATCTGTCTCCTTGAGCCTTAATAGCGTTATCATCCATATTATCAGGCATGTGCTTATCAATACGCTATAAACGTTACCTTTCTTAATACTTTATAAATGTTCGCAACCTTTAACTGTCGTAAGATAGCGCATATCAACAGCAAGTATTGCTTTTATAAATTGTGCTTATACAGCGTAGTGCTTATAGAGTAGCTGACAGTACTTATCTACAACGTTCTAAAAATCATGCTTGCAAGATAAAAACTTAATGTTCATTTAACCAAATCGAATTAAATAAAGGATATCTTTATGAAAAAATTATTAATGGGTTCAGTACTAGCAATGTCTAGCGTATTTACAGTTACCGCTTGTACGAGTGTCAACGCAACCACTGATACAGCAACAACGACCAGCAAAATGCAGCATCATAAAACAGGTGTGAAAGGCGGCATGCATAAAGGCGGTATGAGAGGTCCAATGTCGCAGCTAGACTTGACCGCCACACAGCAGGCGCAAATCAAAGCCATCATGGAGGCCAAACACGGCAACCGTAAAGCTGAGCGCGCACAAAGCAAGGCAGAACGGGCACAAATGCATCAGCAACTACAAGCACTGACCAATGCCAGCACGCTGAACACCGCCAGCACGCTGAACACCGCCGCGCTTAACCGCCTAGCGGATCAGCAAGCAGCTAAAATCAAACAACGCTTTATCGAGCGCGTCCAGACCCAGCATGCTATTTCGCAGGTCTTAACTGCTGAGCAGCGTGCCAAGATGGAACAACTCAGATCAGAAAGACAAGAAAAAGGGCGTCAGCATTCACAGAACCGTAAAGGACATGATAAACAGCAACGCCAAGGCATGTAATTTGTCATTAATATAGAGATTTATATTAAGGCTTAATGTCTCATAAAACTCGGTATAAAAATATAAAAAAGCGCATCGTATGAACGGTGCGCTTTTTAGTTGTCTATGTTAATAAAGGTTAATCAAACTAAACTTACCTATTTTCAAACAGTCTTCAATCGATCGAATCAAGACGCTCTTTAGCCATCGGTAACATAGCAAAAACCATCTTACCCATCGTAGTGCCATTACCATCGCGATAATACTGTATCAGCTCATCACCATACTCGCGCACATCAATACTATTACTCGCGTTCGGCACTTGCATATCACTTGGTAAGTTAGGAAATGCCTTGTCCTGAGGACGTATAGCAGAGTATTGCTGCAAAATGTCCATTACCAAATTCTTATCAGAGTCGGTTTTGTTTGGAAACTCACTACGCAGATGCTGCCATTTTAGCTGACCACGTTTATCAAATCCGTATAGCTCCTGCACCATTGAACTCGTTTCTATCTCAGCTTCTGATGTCTCAACCTCGCTATATATGCGTCCTTTTATCATTGCTAACATTTGCTGCATTAACACTTTACTAGTGAATTTATCAGAACTTGCGGCGGTTGCTTGGTAAGTTTCATTCTTATTGACTAACTCTGGATATTTCTTAGTAATACGATCATAAAAAATACCCATGTAGTCTTGGTAAAATTGCTCATAGCTTGCAGCGCTTTGTACACGGCGAATAACTTCATCGCTTGCTAGCATTGCTGGCAGTTGATGCGCAGGCAGCTTGGGAGTAAGTGACGCTAATGTATTAGGAGCGACATAGTCAAACTGGCTAATAGATGCGCTGTCGAATGTAATATCTAACGCGGCAAAGTGGCTTTTTATCAATTCATTGCCAAAGCCTTTAGGCAGCGTGCCGTCGTTAATGGCTATTTTTAACCACTTATTTAGCCATTTTGTACCGAGCTTATCGTCTAACATTTCTGAATTGAGCATCGCAAAGTTATCTGCCCATAGATAAATATTACCGTTTTTAAAATCTATATAGATGGGCTGATTGATACTGCTTTGATGATTGCGCGCTTGGTACTGTGCGCTTGCGAGCATCGTAGCCTTGCCAGCCATAGGCTGATAAACACCTTGCGAGTTGATAGATAACGGTTTTAACAAGTAAGCATCTAGCAACTGCGCTTTCTTGATATCTTGCGGTGTTGATTTGTTGTCATAATTGTCAAATAGCTGTTGGTAATGAGGCGATACGGTGACATCACTATCGTACTGATTATCTTCCCATGCTTGATAGGCATCCGCGCATTCAAGGTAAGACTGCTTAATTGCCGTTCGCAGAGCTTCATAACTAACAGCTTCGATATCTTTACTCTGGGTTTCCGCTTGGCTTACTAATGCTACATACGCCTGATCATGGGTTTCTTCGCAGTAATCATAAATATAATCTGAGCCGACTAAATTCTTGGCATTTATATTGGTAAATTGCTGATCGTTACCAATCTCAAGATTGGCATGATAGCTAAAAGACTGGCGTCGTTGCTTCTGTAAGGCAGTTGCCAACGCTTTTTTGGCCGCAGCTGGCGTTTGCTTTGCTGTCATAGCGTTCGATTGGCTCAAGCTGGTAGATTGGCAACCCGTTAATAACAGTGCTCCCGTTAGAAGCGTACTGCTAAATAATACACTGCCTTTAATCATTGATGGAAGGCTAGTTAAAGGTGGGCTAGCTAACGGAAAAAGATTTGCGATGGCTTGACGTACTGTTTTCATTTTTTATCCTTATAAATATGGGCTTGAACATAACAAGATAGGATTATTTATTTTCCTTTGTCAGTATCATCTTCAGCATCGTCGTATTCACCATTCTCATAGTTGCTACTGTCATCACCGTAACCACTGCTTTCGTCATCACTTAAGCTACTATCGTCATATTCATAGCGTACATAACGAGCCGCTTGCAGTCTGTCTTTCTGTTGACGTTGCTCGACCATCCAAGCGTTGCCATCGATAGCAGGTTTGGCATTTGCGTCAAAAGACTCCGCTAATACAGGCGTTAGTGTATGGTTATTAAAACTACTTTTATCGTAGCGTATTTGGTTTAGTACAGTAGTAGTTGAACCCATCAAATCGCTACCGATATTGGTACGTTGCTGCTTAGCAAGCAAGTGATCTGAGCTGTCTAAGTAATAGTAATTCACCTGATTAAATGAGATAGGAGCGATGGCTTCGATTAGCTGTAATAATGCGCCCACATCTGCACTTTGGTAGCCTTTGTTGTATAGCTGCAACTTAGCAAGCACCGCTTTTAGCATGGCACCATCAGGATATTTCTGCGGGTTGGCATCGACATGATCTTGTAGTGATTGGGTCATATATTTTAGGGTTTTTCCGATCATTTCACCGCTTTGCTTGCTGCCAAAATATACCTTTACCGCTCGACTCGCACCGACTTCTTTGGCAAATGTATCGTTTCGAATATCTACTGCACTGAAATACTCAGGCGCGAGCTCTGCCATGCTATTTTGTACAGCATCAATCGCCGCATCATAAAGGACTGACGGTGGCAACTGTGCTGTAATACTCTCTGGCAACCCAAAGCTTACGGTATGCGATGCCATCTCGTTAGGTAGTGGTGTTTTCTCAGGATTGACAAGCGCCATAATAGGCATGATTGCTGATGGATCTACCGAAATGCGACTGTTATTAAAATCGAATGCGAGCGGTATTTGTACGGATGAGCTAATCGTTGGTGTGATGTACTCGTAGCTATAAACACTTTGCAGCTGTCGTTGTTTGGGCTTGTATCGACTGACACTATTGAACGTTAAGTTTTGATATTGATAAGCATTCGATGCCGCTATCTGCTCAGGCGTACGATGAATCATACTTAGAACTTGGCCAATCATACCTTTTGACGACAAAGGATGGCTTTCGTCGTTCGTACTCTCTTTTTGCTGTTTTGCCTTTTGTACAGCCTCATAGCTCTTAGCTAGCTCTTTAGGGTTAAACTCTGCCATCTTTGATAGCACACCATTACTTACCTCATTGTCATCATCACTGTCTATACTTTCTCCATATCGATCATAGCCATACTCATCATAGCCGTCTTGATTGTAGCCATCATTATCGTAAGCTTCTTCTACAGCTTCGGCTTCAATATACTCGTCATAATCTGAATCGTAATCTGAGTCATAATCGTCTGAGGCTGTATTTTTGTAAGCATAAGCTTCTATAATTGTTTTAAGAAGACTACTAGAGCCTGCATCAATGCTATCTGGATCAATAAAAGGTGCCATATGATAATTGGCTTGTGCGACTGCTACATGCTCAGTGGCTAAATGCTTCCGAATGGCAACAAGTAAATGTGACTTGGCTTGATTCTCCGTATTTGGAAATTTGGGCTGATTGAATAATTGCTCGTAACGCTCAGATTTGGCATTTAAGCTGGTATTAAACGCTTGACCTTGTGATTGGATAAGTGCGTTGTCTGAGTTTTCAAAGTTAATAAGCGTTGCTGATGCAGTAGCAGACGTTGATACAGTTGGACTTGATTGACAACCTGAAAGCACAAAAGATGCACTGCCGAACAGCATACAACCTGTCATGGATAACAATCTAGGTAAATGATAGTTGCCTTGAGCATTATGAGATGAGTTATGTGGCACTGATTCAGATAGACACTGTCGATCGCCATTATTAGAGTGATTTGATGACATAAGAATCCTTTTATCCAGGGGACGATAGCAACGCCATTAAGAGCGTTATTATTTATAGCACAAAAGATTACAAATTAGTGACTTATGCGTAAAATAACAATTGGTATATTAAGATTGATTTTCCAAAAAGCTCAAATTCTTTGATGATTGAAGCAGCTAGTTCGCAGAAATTTTCTTAGCAATGTCATTTGCGACTAATTAGTAATATTAAAAACAAAAGCTAACATTTGGTTTGTGCTAGCTGCTATATTCATTATTATCTACTTATTTTTACTTCCGCCTAATTGCTCACCTACTCGTAAAAAGGACTTTGCGATGCCAAAATTATCTTTTCACTCTCACAACGATACCGCTTCTTCTCAAAACCGTCATAATAAAGCACTGGTAAAAACAACCCTAAAATCTGCGATGCTATTGGTTAGCAGTACACTATTACTGTCTGTATCTGCTCATGCGCTTGAACCCGTTGCACCAAATGATGGTAATACAATAAATAACACCTCAATCAATACCAGTGCAATCAATCTTGCCATCATGGCGGACAACCCAACGGTCGTACTTGAGACTCAGCGCATCACCCGAGCGAAAACCAATACGCTTACCTCAACGACTAGCAATGCCAAAGCCGATCAAGCCATCTACTCTGAAGATGCTATCCATCATCCGGTCTGGGCAAAGAACGGCATGGTAGCCACTCAAGAAGCATTGGCCTCTGACATTGGCTTAAAGATTTTGAAAGACGGTGGCAATGCCGTTGATGCTGGCGTCGCTGTTGGTTTTGCATTAGCCGTTACCTTACCGCGCGCTGGGAACATCGGCGGCGGCGGCTTTATGATGATTTATGATGCCGAGAAGGGCAAAACGGTGGCGCTCGATTACCGTGAAAAAGCACCGAGTAGTGCCTCGCGTGATATGTATCTCGATGAGGAAGGCAACGCTGTCAGTGATTTGTCTCGCTTTCATGGTTTAGCTATTGGTGTACCGGGGACAGTCGCAGGGCTTTTAAAAGCGTTAGAAGATCATGGCACGATGAGTCGCGGGCAAGTAATGGCGCCTGCCATTGCACTTGCTGAAGACGGTATAGAAGTCACTGCTGGCTTGTCGGAATCGCTAGAAGCCTTGAGCGATCGTTTGCAAAAATGGCCGAGTACTAAAAAGGTGTTTTTTAGAGCGGATGGCAGCGCGTATCAACCAGGTGAACGCTTAAAGCAGCCAGAACTTGCTCGCTCTCTGAAATTAATTGCCGCACAAGGTGCTGATGGTTTTTATAAAGGTGAGACAGCACGCAAAATCGTCAAAGCCATTAATGACGCTGGCGGCAGTATGAGCTTGCAGGATTTGGCTAATTACGAAGCCATCGCTCGCGAGCCAGTCAAAGGCGACTACCGAGGCTATGAGATCGTCTCGATGCCGCCGCCTTCTTCTGGTGGTATTCATATCGTGCAGATTTTAAACATATTAGAAGGCTATCCGCTTAAAGACTATGGACAAAATAGCGCACAAACCATTCATTTGATGGCGGAAGCGATGCAGTTGGCTTATGCCGATCGAGCTGAGTATTTAGGGGATTCGGACTTCATCGATGTCCCTGCCAGTGGTCTTACCTCTCAAGCGTATGCAGATAATCTCCGTACATCGATTAATCCAAATCAAGCTACGCCAGCAGCAACGATTAAAGCCAACAATCCACTACCCTACGAGAGCGATCAAACCACGCATTTCTCTATCGTTGATAAAGACGGCAATGCGATAGCAAATACCTATACGCTGAACTTCTCATACGGTACGGGCCTTGTCGCTGAAGGTACCGGCATATTACTTAACAACGAGATGGATGACTTTTCTGCTAAGCCAGGCACGCCTAATGGCTATGGCTTACTTGGTGGTGACGCCAACGCCGTTGAAGCCAATAAACGTCCGCTATCTTCTATGAGTCCAACCTTAGTATTTAAGGACAGTAAACCATATATCGTGACAGGCAGCCCCGGTGGTAGCCGTATCATTACTACCGTCACCCAAATCATCTCCAACGTCATCGATCACGATATGAATATCGCCGAAGCCACTCATGCACCGCGTATTCATGATCAATGGCTGCCTGATGAGATTCGCACTGAAAAGGCACTAAATATTGACACGGTTAAAAAACTTGAATCCATGGGCCATACGGTCAGTCCAAAAGCAGCTATGGGCTCAACACAATCAATTATGTTGACGCCAAATGGTGTCTATGGTTCTTCTGATCCGCGTATTGTCGATGCGGCAGTGGTAGGATATTAAATCGGGTAACAAATTGGGTGTTAAATGAGATAATAAAGTTCATTCATTTAGCTAAGGAAAGCCTTATGATTGAGAGCAAAAGACCTGATAAAACCACGTTAGCGACTATGTTTCGCGCTTTTATTGAGCCCGAATACGTAATCAGTGATGAGGAAACCCAAAAGCCTTTTGAGTGTGATGGTCTGTCTGTTTATTGTGATATGCCACTGTTAGTCGTCTTGCCAGATACGGTCGAGCAGATACAAGAAGTCATGCGTATTTGCCATCGTTATGAGATTCCAGTAGTAGCTCGCGGAGCAGGTACCGGACTTTGTGCCGGAGCCATGCCCAATCCCGATGGCGTGCTGTTAGTACTGTCGCGTTTTAAGCACATTCTTGATATAGACCCTTTGGCTCGCACAGCACGCTTACAACCCGGCGTACGTAACTTAGCCATCAGTGAGGCGGCCTCCGTACATGGCTTATATTATGGTCCAGATCCCTCCTCCCAAATTGCTTGTACGATAGGCGGCAACGTCGCTGAAAACTCTGGCGGTGTACATTGTTTAAAATACGGGCTGACGACTCACAACTTATTAAAAGTAGAAATGGTCACCGTTGAAGGCGATTTGATCAGCATTGGTAGTGAAGGACTTGACAGTAACGGCATTGATCTTATGGCCTTAATAACGGGCTCTGAGGGTTTGCTTGGTGTAGTTACCGAAGTGACAGTTAAATTATTACCTAGTCCCGAAAAGGCGCAGGTCGTTATGGCCTGTTTCGATAACGTACAGACGGCAGGTGATGCGGTAGGCGCTATTATTGCTAAAGGCATTATTCCAGCAGGGCTTGAAATGATGGACAGCTACGCCATCATAGCAGCTGAAGCCTTTGCTCAAGCAGGCTACCCTACCGATGCAAAGGCGCTGCTACTATGCGAATTAGATGGTACAGCGGCGGAAGTTCAAGAGCAAATCATCGAAGTTGAACAGCTCTTTAGCCAGCTAGGAGCTACCTCGACTCGAGTGTCTCAGAGCGAGGCGGAACGCGCTTTGTTATGGAAAGGACGTAAGTCTGCCTTCCCAGCGGTAGGCCGAATCTCACCCGACTACTATTGCATGGATGGCACTATTCCTCGTGGCCAACTGGCGCATGTATTGACTGAAATGCAAAAACTCTCAGAGCACTATAATTTGCGTGTGGCCAATGTCTTTCATGCCGGTGATGGTAACTTGCATCCACTGATATTATTCGATGCCAATATGCCGGGTCAGCTTGAAAAAACTGAGGAATTTGGCGCTAGTATCTTAGAGCTTTGTGTCAAGGTAGGCGGTTGTATCACTGGTGAGCATGGCGTCGGTATAGAAAAAATCCGCCAAATGCGTGTGCAATTTAATGAGCAGGAATTACGCCAATTTCATGCTATTAAATCCGCTTTCGACCCTGATGGTACACTTAATCCAGGTAAAGGCATTCCTGTCCTAAAAAATTGTCAGGAATATCGGGCGCTTGATAAGATAATGGACGATTCTGTGCGTCAGCCGCCACAACATGGAGTACCGACATGAAGGATATCAGTGCTGAGCTGATTGAGCGAATTAAACAGGCCAGTAGTGATGGTAGCAAATTACAAATAGTTGGCGGTGGCAGCAAGGAATTTATGGGTCGCACGCCCGAGGGCGTCCCGCTTAACATTGCTGAGCACAGTGGTATCGTTAGTTACGAGCCGATTGAGCTGGTATTGACTGCACGCGCTGGCACGCCGTTGACCGAGATTAATAACGCTTTGAGTGAACATAATCAGAGATTGGCGTTTGAGCCACCGCTATTTAATGGGCAGGCGACTTTAGGAGGCACGCTAGCATGTCATCTATCGGGACCCGGACGTCCTTGGAATGGCTCGGTCCGGGATCATGTCCTCGGTATTCGCCTGATTAATGGTCGAGGTGAAGCGCTGCGCTTTGGTGGTCAAGTGATGAAAAACGTAGCTGGCTACGATGTCTCAAGAATGCAAGCCGGAGCGATGGGGACTTTAGGTGTCATTAGCGAGGTCAGCCTAAAGGTCATGCCCAAACCTGCTACTACTATTACCCTCAAACGCGAGATGGATGCAAAGCAAGCTATCAAAGAGATGAATCGTTTAGCAGGACTGCCTAATCCTTTGACCGCTGCTTGTTGGTTTGAGAATCATCTTTATTTACGTCTAGGGGGCGCGCGTAGTGCAGTCGACAGCACGGTTAAGCAGTGGCAAGGGGTAACATTAGAAGACGGTGATAACCTATGGACACAGCTACGTGAGCAGCAGTTGGGTTACTTTTCAGGTCAAGCACCTTTATGGCGGTTCTCAGTCAATAGTAATGCTGAGCATGTATTGCCAGATAAAGAGTGGCTGCTAGATTGGGGTGGCAGTCAACGCTGGCTGCGCGGTGATTTCGATACTGAATCATTGGAAGCACTTGCCAAGAGTATGGGTGGTCAAGTGAGCCTTTACCGTGGTGGTAATCGGTTACAAGAGGTGTTTCATACTCAGCCTGAGGCACTGCGCGGACTCCATCAACGGCTCAAACAAGCTTTTGATCCAATGAGTATTTTTAATCCAGGTCGTCTCTATAGTTGGATGTAATAGGAAAACGTTATGCGTACCCAAATTAATGTGAAGTATATAGATCATCCAGAAATCGAAGAGGCCGACTCTATTTTACGTAGCTGCGTACACTGCGGGTTTTGTAATGCCACTTGCCCTACTTATCAGGAATTGGGCGACGAGAGAGATGGCCCACGTGGACGTATTTATTTAGTAAAACAGCTACTTGAGACCGGAGAAGTTAGCGAAAAATCACAAACGCATCTAGACCGTTGTCTAACCTGTCGTAGTTGCGAAACCACTTGTCCTTCTGGCGTAAAATATGGGCGCTTGGCTGAGATAGGCCGCGGCATCATGGAAGAGCAATTAGAGAGACCACTACAACAGAAAATGTTGCGCTGGTTGATACGCCAAATCTTGCCCTATCCGAAGCGCTTCGGGCTTTTATTACGCTTAGGACAACTGTTTCGATCCTTTTTACCTCATGACTTAAAGCAACAAGTACCCATCAAACAAATCAAGCGCGCTTTGCCGACCCAGCAGCATACACGCCGGATGTTGGTATTAGCAGGATGCGCGCAACCATCAGCAACTCCAAATACCAATATTGTGACCGCTCGCGTGCTCGACAAATTAGGTATTAGCTTATTTACTGCGCCCGAAGCCGGTTGCTGCGGTGCCGTCAGTTATCACATGCCAGCCCATGAAGAAGGATTGGCTTTCATGCGGCGCAATATCGATGCTTGGTGGCCTTATATTGAAGACGGCGTAGAAGCTATTGTTATTAGCGCCTCAGGCTGCGGCTCGATGGTCAAAGACTACGGCGAAAAACTACAGTATGACCCAGCTTATGCGGCCAAAGCGAAACGAGTAAGCGAGCTGACTCGTGATCTTGGAGAAATATTAGTTAAGGAAGATCTGAGTCAGCTGCAATTGCAAGATAAGGGGCGCAAAATAGCCGTACACTGTCCTTGCTCTTTGCAACATGCCCAGCAGCTTAGCGGCTCAGTTGAACGGATATTGCAGCAGGCAGGCGTTGAGCTCACGCCTACTAAAGACAAGCATTTATGCTGCGGCTCTGCTGGGACTTACTCAATACTGCAGCCTAAGCTGAGTCAACAATTACTAACCAACAAGCTTGCGGACTTGACGATTGGTTATCCAGAGCAGATAGTAACCGCTAATATAGGTTGCCAACTCCATTTAAGTAGCCGATCAAGCATACCAGTGAAGCACTGGATCGAACTGTTGGATCCGCAGTAGTTAGATTTACGATAATAGGTAATTAAGTTGAATCTCCTTATTTAAAAATGAAGATAAAGGTAGTTAAATTCTCTAGATATTTTCTGAACTTAGTATATGGGTTTTAGTCAGTTAATATTTACGACATCAACCAATCAGGCTTCTTTAAACTCAGCACATGAGCACTATCGAGAGTCCTTATGATTACTTCAAATTTCGACTTACACATTATTGGTGGCGGTATTATTGGGCTTGCGACTGCAGTGATATTACAAGCACGAGGTGTAAAGGTAGCATTGCTAGAGGCAAATAAAGTTGGACAAGGCGCGTCATTTGGCAATGCCGGACATATCGCGCCAGAGCATGTGTTTCCGATAGCTGATGCCAGCATGCTCCGTCATATTCCAGCCATGTTATTGAATCCAACAGGACCGCTACGCATAGACTGGCGTTACTTACCTCGTTTGATGCCTTGGGCCATTCAGTTACTACTGAATATGCGTCCTGAACCATTTGAGCGCATTCATCAAGCGTTATTAAGCTTAAATACTAACTGCCTTCAAGCATGGCTAGACTTTGCCAACCAGTGGCAACTAGACGATTGGATAGAGGTAAAAGGTTCGTTATTGACCACTGAAAAAACAAGTGGCATTGATCTGCTCATGACCCAAGGCAAGCGTCTTAACGATGTTGGCGTGACCAATGAACTACTGACCAAAGAGATGCTATTAGAACATGAACCCGCCTTACAAGATAATCAATTAGCGGCGTTGTTTTTCCCAAACACAGGACATATCACCAATTTAACAGCGGTAATCAATCAGCTTAGCAGTACTTTTAGACACCTTGGTGGTGAGATTATTGAACATTGCCGGGTCCTTGAAGCGCACACTGATGTAGACGGCATTCGCTTGAAGACCAATCAAGGTGATATCATCGCCTCCAAAGTGATGTTATCGGCAGGTGCTCATTCAAAAGCCTTGGCTAAACAATTAACGGGGGTCAATGTTCCTTTAGATACCGAACGTGGTTATCATTTGATGTTACCTCATGAAAGCAAACGCATACAGACTCCCGTAACCAGTCTAGATCGGCGCATTGTGATGACACCGATGCAGGAGGGTTTACGTTTGGCGGGCACAGTAGAATATGCAGGACTTGAAGCTCCTGCTAATATGCAACGAGCGCACATATTCTTACAGCATGCACAGCCCATGCTAAAGACTCCCTTAAATTCCAACGATAATGTGCCATGGATGGGCTTTCGTCCATCAACCTCTGACTCTCTCCCTGTTATAGATAAGATTGAGCGTGTGTTTTTAAACTTTGGCCATCAGCATTTAGGCTTAACACAAGCTGTTGTCAGTGCAAAAATGATTGCCGAATACTATTTTGATGAAAGTCATACTATCGACCCCAAACCTTATCAGCTTGCCCGGTTCAGATAAGTAGGTTGTCAAAACATTGTTAATTGGGCAAAGACTAGGGCGTGTTGAACATTCGATCATGGCACTAACAGAGACTATTTTTTAGGCGATTCAAAGATAAAAATAGTAAGTTTAGTCATTCTAAGCGTCTCTTTTTATCAAATGAGCAGCAAAAAATAGTCCTGTCCTCTCAGGCTGATGCTAAAAAACGCCTTTATATCAAGATTATATCAAAGATCTTTCGCAAATCTGGAAACCGATTTCATTCTTTCTCGTATAACACCTAGTAGCTGAATCAGTGGTTGTCTGTGCCAAATAATGCTATTATTAGCAGCTAAATTTAAAATGAATAAATTTGGCTATCGACGTCTTATTTACTCCTAATTACTTTTAAAAAATCCACTCAAAGCATTGATAATAATAAATTTATTTTCTTAGCAGCTCACCTCCTTTCGATTGTATTAGTAAGAGTCCTCTATGGCATTTGTACACCTTGGCATTCACAGCGAATATTCAATTACCGATTCTATCGTGCGCATCAAGCCGCTTATCAAAGCTGCTGCTGCCGATAATCAATGTGCGCTGGCGTTAACTGATTTATCCAACCTTTATGCTACGGTGAAGTTCTATCGTGCCTGCCTTGGTGCTGGTATCAAGCCGATTATCGGTAGCGAAGTCATCATGGATAATGAAGATACACGGCTAACCCTGCTAGCGATGGATAACGAGGGCTACCAAAACATCACCCGCATCGTATCGCTTGGCTTTACCGAAGGTCGCGCTGATCCTGATAATCACGGCGTACCCATCGTCAAGCGCAGTCATATCTTAGAGCACGCAGCGGGCGTTATCGTATTGCTTACGGAAAAGTCAGATGTCGGTCAAGCGCTGGTCGGATCTATGCCAGAAAAAGCCGATGAGCTGCTGACAGAATGGCAAGCGCAGTTTGATGATCGCTTATACTTTGCTATCAAGCGTACCAACCGTCCAGGGGAAGATGCTTTTATTAAAGCCGCTATCCACTCAGGCGCCAAACACAACATTCCTCTCATTGCGCATAACGATGTGCGCTTCTTAGAACAAGACGATTTTGATGCTCATGAAGCACGCGTCTGTATCGCAGGATCTTATGTACTAGCTGATCCAAATCGTCCAAGACTGTATTCAGATGAGCAATACCTTAAGACTCAAGAACAGATGGAGCAGTTGTTTGATGATATTCCACAGGTTATTAATAATACCTTACGTTTAGCAACCCGCTGTAATGTGACCTTGACCCTTGGTATTAACGTCCTGCCCGACTTTCCTGTGCCTGAAGGTGAGACGATTGAATCGTTTTTTCGCGCGGAGTCAATACGTGGCCTTAATAATCGATTGGACAAGCTATTTCCGATTGAGGAGCGCGATGATAGTTGGGACGACTTTCGCAAACAGTATGATGAGCGTCTAGAGTATGAACTTGAAGTTATCTTATCGATGGGTTTCCCCGGTTACTTCTTAATCGTCATGGACTTTATCCGCTGGGCGAAAGCCAATGGCGTACCGGTAGGACCAGGGCGTGGTTCTGGTGCTGGCTCACTAGTCGCTTATGCACTGAATATTACCGACCTTGACCCCATTCATTATGACCTATTATTCGAGCGTTTCTTAAACCCTGAACGTGTCTCCATGCCCGATTTCGATATTGACTTTTGTATTGAAGGTCGCGATAGAGTTATTGATTATGTCGCACAAACTTATGGGCGTGAAGCAGTCTCGCAGATTATTACCTTTGGTACCATGGCAGCTAAAGCGGTGGTGCGCGATGTGGCACGAGCACAAAGTAAATCTTACTTTCTTGCCAGCAAACTATCTAAACTTATTCCAAAAACCCCAGGCATCACGCTCAGCCAAGCGCTTGAGCAAGAGCCGCAGCTCAAAGACTTAATCTCCAACCCTGATAATATGGATTATGAAGATGCCATTGAGATTTGGGAGATGGCGATTAAGCTTGAAGGCGTATGCCGCAACGTTGGTAAACATGCCGGTGGCGTCCTAATTGCCCCGCATAGAATTACTGATTTTAGCGCCATTTACTGCGATGATGACGGACATCGTGTTAGCCAATTTGACAAAGATGATGTCGAAGATGTGGGCTTGGTAAAGTTTGACTTTTTGGGTCTGCGTAATTTAACCGTTATCAATGCTGCGGTAGAAAACATCAATCTACGCCGCGCAAAAGAAGGTCTCGATGCGCTAGTATTAGAAGACTTGCCACTAGATGACAAAAAAGCTTATAAGCTGTTACAAGATGCTAAGACCACGGCCGTCTTTCAGCTAGAAAGTATGGGCATGAAAAAATACTTAGCCAAGCTACAACCAACCAATATCGAAGACGTCATCGCTATGTGTGCGCTCTATCGTCCAGGACCACTCGATGCAGGTATGGTTGAGATGTATATCGACCGTAAACATGGCCGCGAGGAGGTCATCTATGACCATCCAAACCTTGAGCCGATCCTCGAGAACACCAACGGCGTTATTGTCTATCAAGAACAGGTCATGCAGATATCCCAAGTCATGGCAGGCTATAGCTTGGGCGGTGCGGATATGCTACGCCGAGCCATGGGTAAAAAGAAACCTGAAGAGATGGCCAAACAGCGCGATATCTTTGTCACTGGTGCGACCGCGCAAGGGATCGATGAAGCGACCTCAGGTGGCGTATTTGACTTGATGGAGAAGTTTGCCGGTTATGGCTTTAACCGCTCGCACTCCGCCGCTTACGGTGTGCTCGCTTATCAAACCGCTTATCTCAAGCAGTACTACCCTGCCGAATTTATGGCTGCGGTACTTACCTCTGATATGAACAACACTGACAACGTCGTGTTCTTTATTAATGATTGCCGCGAAAACTTTGGCCTCACGGTTGTCAATCCATCAGTGAACCGTAGCGAGTGGCACTTTGTTGCCGATACGCCGACCAACATTATCTACGGCTTAGGAGCGATCAAAGGCGTGGGTGAAGGTGCGGTTGAGTCTATCGTCGATGCGCGTCGCCGCGGAGGCCCTTTTAAAGACCTCTATGATTTTTGCCGCCGAGTAGATATCAAAAAAGTCAATAAGCGTACTTTAGAGGCCTTGGTAAGCGCCGGCTGTTTTGATGACTTTGCCGCGACGTTGCGACCAGACTTGCCAAGCGATGAAGCTTACGAGATTCGCGGTGCACTCATGAGTCAGTTGCCAAGCGCGGTACAAGCCGCTGAGCAAGACCGCCAAAACAACGAACTTGGCATGATGGATTTGTTTGGTGAAATGGACGGCGTGGTCGCAGCACCGCCTCTAAAAATGACGCCAGAGCTGATTTGGGGTGATAAACACCGCCTCAAAGCAGAAAAAAACACGCTAGGGCTATATCTTACCGGCCACCCTATTAATGAGTACTTAGATGAATTAAAGCGCTACACCTCCGGTGCTCGTCTCGATAAGCTCACAGACACAGGTTACAACGGCAGCTGCTACTTTGCAGGCCTTATTATCGATATCGCCAACTTCGGTAACCGAAATGTGATTACCTTAGATGACGGTACCTCACGATTAGAAGTCAGCTGCTATGCCGAGCGTTTTAATCGCGTTAAAGACCAGCTAAAGGTAGATGAAGTGGTCATTATTAAAGGCAGTATCCGTGAGCGTGATGGCCGTCTGTTTGCACGACTTGATAATGCCATGACCATGGTGGATGCACGCTTGCGTTGGCTCAAAAAAATTAGTATTAAAATACATGGTAGTGATATTCAATTACTCACGCGTTTGCAGCCACTGCTCAAATCAGCACAAGCTGACATCATCCCAGCACCGCGCTTGACTTATAATAATGATCAGGACGAACAAGACAGTAATAACACTGGTGTCTATGATCCTGTTATGGGTGGTAGCTTATATGATGAAGATGGTAACGACTTGTTGGCGCTAGAAAATGATATGAATCAAAATACACTTCAACAAAATGGCAGCAGCTATGCCAACAACGCTTTGAGCAATACCGACGACTCAATCAATGATAATTGCTTACCACTTGGCTTGAGCATCTATGAAAGTTATGGTATCGCTAATGTAGGGTTATCTGAGCATTGGCGCGTCTATCCTAATGACGACAATTTGCAGCAGTTAAAGAGCATGGTGACTGAAGACAACCTGCATTTTCATTATAGTTGATACTATAAATATAGAAGTTTAAAAATATTTTGACACTGGATAGGTATTAATGACCAAAGAACACTTCAAAAAAGACCATATAAACAAAAACTTAGATGATGGTATTATCAATCATGAACAATTCGAAGATTTGCGTGAGTTGTTTGAAGAAGATTTTGAAAAATTGATACGTGCTTACATAGTTGATAGCCAGCATCGTATCGAAACACTACGTGCAGCGCGAACAGCGAATGACAATGTCAACGGTTTCGAGATCGCCCATGCGCTAAAAGGCGCTAGTGCCAACCTAGGAGCAACTCAGTTGGTAGCGCTTAGTCACCAGCTACAAGAGCACTGCCGCGAACGTAAAATTAACCAGCAAGCAAGTCTGATAGAAGACATTGCATTAGCATTACAACATGTCGAACAAGAAATCAATAAAAGACTGAGTTAATAATGAGCACTTCTGACTTACCCGTATCTCCCAACGTTTCAACATTTACCGCTGCTGATTATCTGTCTTGCTTACAAGTTGTCATGGTCAATACCACTTTACCTGCCAACATTGGTTCAGCAGCGCGGGCCATGCATACTATGGGCCTGTCACGTCTGACAGTCGTCGATCCTAAGCTACCGATTGATGAAACCAGTATTTCTCATGCGGCAGGAGGCAGTGAGCTACTATCATCGGCTTTGATAACACCAACACTAGAGTCTGCAATAGAAGATTGTCAGTTGGTGTTTGCAGCCAGCAGTCGTAGTCGTCATTTACCGCGCCCTGTGGTCACACCCACACAAGCCGCCAAAATCATGTGTGATTTTATTGATACTCAATCTACTTTTGATATAACAAATAATAACGGCAACGCTTCTGGTACTGGTAAACCAAATATCGCTATCTTATTTGGCCGCGAAGATAGAGGTTTAACCAACGAGGAATTGGCTTATGCCGATTATCATATTCAGATTGATGCCAATCCTGCCTATCCCGTGCTTAACGTCGCATCAGCCGTCCAAGTGATTGCCAGCTTTATATTTGCTTATACGCGAGCGCATATAAAAGCTGATAACGATATGTTAGAGTTGACGGAACAAACGACGTTGAACACCTATGCACGTCAGCAATGGGACGAGCCAGCGATTACTCAGCAACAACTACAACAGCTTACTGAGCGTACCACTGCCTTGATGGTTCAACGCAAACTGGCTGATAGTGAAAACTTAAAATCATTGCCCTCACGTTTGTCTCGACTTGGCTCACGCATTCAGCTTGATCAAAAAGAGTATCAGTTGCTAAGCGCACTTATCGCTAAGCTTTTAAAAGATTAAACTCTGTGACGTACAAGGTTTAAGGTATTGATTTTTTGACATTATTCACGGTAGTGTTACTATCTACAAGCAATATAATTTAATCATAAAAAGGAATTTAAAATGAATTGGAACGTTTATTTGTCCGGAGAAATACATACCGACTGGCGACAGAAGATTATGCAAGGGGCAAAAGATTATGGTCTTGCTATCACCTTCACATCAGCAGTGACTGAGCACGAAGCCAGTGACGCAGCCGGTGATGTGCTTGGCAAAGAGGAAAATGGTTTTTGGCGCGATCATAAGTCGTCAAAGGTTAATGCGATTCGCACCAAAAATATGATTCAAAAATGCGACATTGCTATTATTCGCTTTGGCGACAAATATAAGCAATGGAACGCAGCATTCGATGCTGGCTACTGTGCTGCACTGGGTAAGCCTTATATCACCTTGCACGCTGAAGATATTATCCATCCATTAAAAGAGGTTGATGCTGCGGCCATGGCATGGGCACAAACGCCCGAACAAATTGTCGAGATATTAAAATACGTTATTAGTGACAGCTAAACGATAAAAGATTGCCTATAGACAAAGCGCCACTGGTTAGTGGTTGATAGGTTGTTTACTGGCAATCTGTTTTTACTTACGACTCATCGCTATGTTTTATGCTCTGAAAATGCTATAACTAAAGAGATTGTAATCAAAAATACGATAGGATGATTTATGTCATTGCCAACCGCCTTATTCAAATCAATTGCCAGCATCAAGCACGACCTAAAAGAAGATATTGATGCGGTATTTAATCGCGATCCGGCTGCTCGCAACAGCCTGGAAGTCATCCTAACCTACCCTGGCATTCATGCACTTATTTTGCATCGCGGGGCGCACTGCTTATGGCAAAACGAGCAAAAGCTTGCTGCCCGCGTGGTGTCTTATGGTTCACGTATTATGACTGGTATTGAAATTCATCCTGCAGCCAAAATCGGCAAGCGCTTTTTTATTGACCATGGTGTCGGTGTCGTTATCGGTGAGACGGCTGAGATTGGTAACGATGTTACTTTGTATCATGGCGTTACCTTGGGCGGCGTATCATGGAATAATGGTAAGCGCCATCCAACATTAGAAGATGGTGTCATCGTTGGTGCTGGGGCAAAAGTTTTGGGGCCATTCACCGTTGGCAAAAATGCTAAGATTGGCTCAAATGCAGTAGTTGTAAAGCCTGTGCCAGCGGGTGCAACGATGGTTGGTAGTGCAGCTCGCATGATTTCAGAACATCATGATGAAAAAGGCAACCCAATCATAGCCAAAGTCGACGATGCAAAACAGCAGGAAAAAGCAGCGCAGGCGGCTCAATCTAAGACCACTACACAAAGCACAGCACGCGCTACTGCCTTTCAAGCTTATGGTATTGACCCTACTTCACAAGACCCAGTCGCTGAAGCATTTGCCAAAATGCTCAATCATATCCAGCAGTCTGAAAAACGCTTAGATCAGCTGCAAAAAGCGATGTGTAAGATTGATCCAAATTTTTGCCAAAAAGAATACGACAAATTATGCCTAGAAGATCTAGATGTTATTGATAGAGAAGATATGAGTGAAACAGATGCTAAGCAACACTAGTTTAATTTATAGCTTGGCTATACAACTTATGTAACTAAAAATATGATAAGCCTATTATATACAGCATTCTATCAAATCTAAAAGCTTAAAAAAGCACACTGGAGTTTGCATTGATTACATTAAGCCCTATCAAACGCCGGGTGCTGTATGTCACCCTTTTTGAGATATTTGCTGTCATGTTGACCACATTTATCCTAGTGGTATTAAGTGGCAGTGATACAGAACAGTCGTTGAAACTTGCTGTTATCATAGCTATTACCGCTGTTATCTTGAACTTTGTTTATAGCACTTTCTTTGAGTACTGGGAATGACGCAATCAAATAAAAACCCGTACTTTTAAGATACGTAGTGTCCATGCAATATGCTTTGAAGGAGGACTTACGTTAGTGTGTTTGCCAGTTTATATGTTTTGGTATGGCGTTGGCATATGGACCGCTCTTACCATGGAAGTCTCTCTTACTATTAGCTTTGTAGTGTATATCTTTATTTTTACTTTACTTTTTGACAAAGTATTTACGCCTCCCTATCAAGCTGCTATGACCACAAAATCTCCATAGAGCCTACTAACGAAGATTAAGGTGCTATCAGCGCTAACCGTTCTCTACATCAAACAATACTTCAAGCGATTTATCCAACTTTAAAAATATCACTTGTAATTAACTCTTTAACCCCCGCTCTTTCATGTGCTCTAAATGGATAACGATCTGCCATTATTATCCATTCTTTCAACCATTTGTATTTTTTTTCTTGGCTTAGGCTATTCTTAACGAAGGATGGTTTGACCATCAATATATCGATGTCCATGGTGACTTTTTTTATCTGATTGGCCACTGTTGGCTCGGTTAAACGTTGTCTGTTACAGTCACGTTCAAACTGCTTAAAAGTCTGCTGCAGCTGCTGTAGAGTGAGTGCAGATCTGAGAGAAAGATAAACACATTGGTTGGTATAATCAGGCTTTGGTTGCGCTTTGGTCGATGTAAAATCAGGATTTTGAAATGCAGTAGACAACTGCATGTCTCCTAACACGGCTAGACTTTTTCGAACGCGCGGCAAATAGTACTCGGCTTGATAATTACTACCCAAAGCCAATAATACTGCTGTCACGGACTGCGCTTGCAACGCCTCAGGTGTACAAACCTCTAACGTTTCCAAATCAAAATCAGCCAGATCATTATGTACCTTATGCATCGTTGCCCTTGCTTACAACTGGCTTATCTTCAATGGCTTTTGCATAACGAGTGATTTGCACCCCAACTGCATCGGCCTGCTTAATAGCAGTTGGCTTGGCAACGCTTAAAGTGACTTTATGACAGTGATATTTTGTGAGCAGCTGATCTGCGATTTGGCTAGCCAGATACTCAAGCAATTGCGCCTTGATATCTTGACACCACTCTCTGACATCATCGCAGACCGCTTTATAATTTAGCGCATCATTCACATCATCAGAGAATGCGGCAGCGTTTATATCCGTCTCAAGCGCTATATCAATCAATAATGGCTGCGTAATGGCGCGCTCCCATTCATAAACCCCGATAACTGCCTCTACTGTTAAGCCTTTTACAAATACCACATCAGATTCGGTATGAAACATGATTTCATCCTTGTTTGCTAAGTTTTTGTTTAGGTGATCAATTCTTACTTTACATCCAGTTTTTATTTGGCTTGTTGCAAAGCTTCTTCACGTAGACGCTCAGCTTTTAGCGCTTTACTAGGGCGATGACGCCATAAGTCAATGCTAAATAATAACAGACCAAGCCAAATCAAGCCAAAGACCACTAGACGATGCAAATCAAAAGGTTCTTTATAATAAAATACGGCTAAAAAGAAAATAAAAGTCGGGGTCAAATAATTCATAAAGCTTAAAATGCTATAAGCGACCAGTTTTGTCGACCTATTGAATAGTAATAGCGGTATCAAAGTGATCGGACCTGCCAACATTAATAGCCAAATGTTTGACGTAAACCAAAAGCCAAGCTGGCTACTGACCACATCAGCTTGCCAAAACCACCAAATAAAGATGGGGACGAGCATGGTGGTCTCAACGAACATTGCATCGACAGGAGTCAAAGGCGTTTGGCGTTGAATAGTACCATAAGTACTAAAACTAAAGGCTAAAATGAGCGATAGCCATGGTAAGCTACCCAGCATCACCACCTGAATGACTACAGATAACAATGCAAAACCAATCGCTACCCATTGTAAGGATCGCAGGCGCTCTTTAAATAAAATCATCGATAAAGCAACGCCAACTAGCGGACCAATGAAATACCCCAAACTCGCCTCAAGAATACGATCATGATTGACTGCCCATACGTAGGTGAGCCAGTTGGTCGCAATAATAATACCTGATAAAAAAGTCAACGCTATCCATCTTGGATTTTGTTTTAAGGTATCTATCCACTGCCAACGCTTGGTCACAACTACGACGATTAACAAACAGGCAAACGTCCAAACGATGCGATGACCGATGATTTCTGTCGCATTATAAGCCGCTAGCTGTTTAAAATATAAAGGGAATGCGCCCCATATACAAAAAGC
Source organism: Psychrobacter sp. 1Y4 (assembly GCF_051847555.1). Lineage (NCBI taxonomy): Bacteria > Pseudomonadati > Pseudomonadota > Gammaproteobacteria > Moraxellales > Moraxellaceae > Psychrobacter > Psychrobacter sp. 1Y4. The sequence goes on from NZ_JBPYDE010000012.1 coordinate 76,254, forward strand.
GATCAGCGCAGTGATGATGCCACTTCTCGTAGTTTTGATCGGGACTACTGGTTTTTTGACGACATTTTGGGTAGTCATAAGGCAAGACAACTTATCAGAGCAAAGCACGACCTTACCTATCTTTATAAACAATAAAAGTTTATTGGTAAGAGCGCAGGGTTACTACATATAGGATAAAAAGTAAAAAGCAATGCGTTATACCCATTTAGGTATCAACACATTGCTAACGATGACTGCATTTTCAAAATAAAATATAAGGGTTAGAAATCTCTCAAATTAACCCTCATTTTGGTTTACTCTTAACACGTTTACTCTCTTGGTGTTTTTAATATCTATGCCTTGCTATGATCGACTTGGATAGACATACCGATTTGATTGGCAAGCTCTGCAAAACCTGGGAAACTGGTATTGACCGTTTCAACGCCTTCAATGATAATCTGTTCAGACGCACGTAAACTAGCAACAGAGAAACTCATAGCAATGCGATGATCATGATGCGAGGTGATATGTCCGCCACCAAATACAGGTTGGTTGTTATTCACTTCACCATTTTGACTTTGAATACCTTGCCCTTCAATGATTAAGCCATCGTCCGTAACTGTACAATCAACACCAAGGGTTTTTAACCCATCGGCCATGACGGCGATACGATCGGACTCCTTAACACGCAACTCTTTCGCACCAGTTAATACCGTACGACCTTGCGCACAGCTAGCGGCAACGAATAATACAGGAAATTCGTCAATCGCTAATGGGACTAAATACTCTGGAATTTCAATACCGACTAGGCTTGAACTACGAATGGTGATATCAGCCACTGGTTCGCCACCAACGTGAGTCTCATTACTTAAGCTAATATCTGCCTGCATCAGCTTTAAAATATCGATGACACCAGTACGCGTAGGATTAATACCGACTTGTGTTAAGGTCAATTCACTATCTTGACTGATAGCAGCAGCTACCATAAAAAAGGCCGCAGAAGAGATGTCAGCAGGGACGGCGATATCACCACCTGTCAGCGTACCACCACCTTCAACGCTAATGCGATTGCCATCGACGGTCACAGGATAACCAAAGGCTGACAGCATACGCTCGGTATGGTCACGACTAACCTCAGGTTGAATAACGGTTGTTGTACCCTCGCTCCATAACCCCGCCAACAATAAGCAAGACTTGACCTGTGCTGATGCGACCGGCATATCATAATCAACACCTTGGAGCGGCTTACCGACGTTATCACGGCCAGTAATACTTAATGGCGCTGTGCCACTATGCCCAGTGCTTTGAATGACTGCACCCATCTGGCGAAGTGGTGCTGCGACACGCTCCATTGGACGCTTATTTAAGCTAGTATCACCTGTCAATACGCTATCAAATGATTGTGCCGCCAAGATACCAGCTAGCAGACGCATACTGGTGCCAGAATTACCCATGTATAAAGGGGTTTTGCTAGGTTTTAGACCGTTCATTCCGACACCATGAATAGTCAGTTTACCATTGTCAGGGCCTTCTATCGTCACGCCCATATCACGGAATGCTTGCAGCGTCGCTAACGCATCCTCTCCTTCCAAAAAACCTGTGACGTTGGTCACTCCTGTTGCGAGGCTACCAAGCATAATACTGCGATGGGAGATAGACTTATCACCAGGAATAGCAATAGTACCAGTGACAGTGTTGCTGTTATTGTTGTTGGGAGAAATAAGGTAAGAAGCTGACATAGCAGGGGTATCCGTATAAGGGGTGCTGGCTAACATATGACCAAAATGTCGCCGTGCGGCTTGCGCGCGGCCCAAAAGGCCCATCAGGGCGGTTGAATCTTTATCAATGATAAGTTGGCGTATGTCCTGTAGATAGACGCTGTACTCATCAAGAGCGCTCACAATCGCGCTTTGATTGGCAAAAAATATATCATGCCACATCTTGGGGTCGCTGGCAGCAATACGAGTAAAGTCCCGAAACCCGCCTGCTGCATAGCGAAACATATCTAAATTGTCATCATGACTTGCCAGCTGCTCAACAAGGTTAAACGCAAGCAGATGCGGCAAATGACTGGTATGCGCCAATATGGCATCGTGATGGTCAGCCTCCATTGTCATGACCATGGCTCCTACTGCTTCCCATAGCTGACGTAGATTAGCAATTGCAGAAAAACTGGTCGTTGGTAGGTTACAAATAATGACACTATGATTGACAAATAATGAGGCACGCCTAGCGTGATATCCTGAATTTTCAGCACCAGCAATCGGATGTGCTGGCACAAGCCCTATAGGTAGCGAGGTAAATACAGTTCTGGCAGCCTCAATGATATTGACTTTGGTACTACAGACATCGGTAATGATACAGTCTGTGGCCAGCTGTCCACTGTCCATTGCGTTTTTGATATCCACAAACACGGCTTGTACAGCTTGTACTGGTACCGCAATGACTATCAAATCACTACCACTAACCACGTCATCAAGTACAGAACTACCGGCATCAAGCAATCCATCTTGAATGGCTTCCTCTAAACTTGGCACATGCCTATCTACCGCTACCAAACGCTCGCTTACACCATTGTCTTTAATTGCTTGAGCAAGACTGGCGCCAATTAGCCCTAAGCCAATCACGCAAACCTGTTTAAATAGAGGTGGCTTAACGTTTAAAGACGGTCGTTTATTATTTTTCTGCTTGTTTTGCTGGCTACTCACGGCATTACTCATTGAACAAACCAATCCATACCGCTACGTAAGCTTAAGCATAGATTCAGATTGGCATTATAAAAATTAAATGACAAAAACAGTACTTTTTATTGATCGTCAAAGTATATTAAATATTTCATCCCGAAACTATAAACACTGCCTATTAAATTTCAAAACGTATTACGTAAACTGTATTTACCTAGTCATTGGTTAAGATGGAGCGTAACGTATCAATGAGACGTAAATTGTCTTCTGCAATACCAACAGTAATACGTAACCAATTAGGCAAACCATAACCTGCTAATGGACGCACTATAACCCCCTGCTCTAGCAACGCCTGATAAATAGAAATAGCGGTTATATCTTCCATCTCAACTTTTATTTCCACCATAATGAAGTTAGCATGCGACTTGATAAATGCCAGTCCCAACGCATCAAATTGCTTTTCCAACCAATGCATTTGCTCTTGGTTAGTATTGCGCGTCTCTTCAATAAAATCTTGGTCGCCAAGTGCCGCAACTGCTCCAGCGAGTCCGACGCGGCTGACATTAAACGGCTGGCGAATACGATTGAGCAGCTCTGCCACAGCAGTTGAGCTCAGTGCGTAACCAATACGTAAACCTGCTAACCCATAAGCTTTAGAAAAAGTGCGGACAATAACCACATTATCAAACTCATCTAGCAGCGCACGATTATTACTTTCAGGGCTATATTCAATATAAGCCTCGTCTAATACCACCAATACCGAACTTGGAATACTGGCAACAAACTTGTGCAATTCTTTATGCTGAAGCTGAGTGCCTGTTGGATTGTTTGGGTTTGCTATAAAAACCATTTTAGTATTAGGATTATCGTCTACTGCTTGACGCATAGCGTCCAAATTGTGACCAAATCGATGCGCAGGCACTTCTACACCTGTTGCGCCTTGCATTCTAGTCACCATCGGGTAGACGATAAAACAATACTGACTGTATACTACCACATCATCAGCACTTACAAAGGCACGTGCTAGGATATCCAGCAGATCATTAGAGCCATTGCCTAAAGTAATACACTCTATATTGATATCAGTAAAATCAGAAAGCGCTTGCTTTAAATAGTGTCCGTTCCCATCTGGATAACGTGCCAGCTTTCCTAATTGCTCGGTAATCGCTAATGTTACTTGCGGCGAGCAGCCTATGGGGTTTTCGTTACTTGCAAGCTTCACTACATCGAAAACCCCATATTCTCGACTCAACTCTTCGACAGGCTTGCCAGTCTGATACGGTGTTAGCTCCAAAATACTATCATAGGCTGGTGTCAACGGTGACAACGCTAGCTTTGTCGATTCTGTCGATTTAGTAGGCTGCATAATTTACCCTAAGATGTTATAACCTATTTATTATGAATGACTTATTATTAGTGGTTACTGTTAAAACGCATTCGATGACCGCTTTATTCATACAACATCCATTGCATAACAAGCGCTCTATAGCACAGCTTTCGGATATGAGCCTAGTACACGTACATCTTTCACCAACGGCCGAATATCATCGATAGCTGCACTCACATTTACATCTTGAATATGACCATTCATATCAATAAAGAAGACATAAGCCCATTTATTAGGGCGTTCAGGTCGAGTCTCAATGCTGGTCATCGACACACCATGATATGACAATGGCTTGAGGATTTCGATTAGGGCACCTGCTTTGTCATGAGCTGAGACCACAATAGAAGTCTTGTCTTGTCCTGATGGCGCAATGGCCTCATGACCAACAATTAAAAAACGCGTGGTATTACTAGGATTGTCTTCAATATTTGAATATAGCTTATGTAGATCATACTCTGCAGCGGCGACATCACCTGCGATAGCTGCTGAATGCCACTCGTTTTTAAGACGACGGGCCGCTTCACCATTACTCGATACTGCCACACGCTCAACATTAGGAAAATTAACATCAAGCCAATGACGGCACTGGGCAAGGGACTGCTGGTGTGAATAAATACGGCTTAAGCTATCAACCTTAGTATGTTCAGCAACAAGAAAGTTTTGATGAATGGGTAACTCAACTTCCCCAATAATCTTCAACGTTGAAGATAAGAATCCATCCAAAGTATGGTTGACCACCCCTTCTGAAGAATTCTCAACGGGTACAACACCATACATAGCAGTACCAGCTTCAACTTCACGGAATACATCAGTGATGGTCGTCATCGGTACTGTGTCAGCAGCTTTACCAAAATGCTTTAAGGCGGCAGCGTGAGTAAAGGTACCAACTGGACCTAAAAATGCAATACGCTGCGGCGCTTCTAAATCCAAGCAAACCGACATGATCTCACGGAACAAACGTGCCATTTTTTCATCAGCGATTGGACCAGTATTACGCTCCATGACTGCTTTTAACACTTGTGCTTCGCGTTCTGGACGATAAAAAATAGGATTTTGCTCAGCAGCAAAACCACTTTTTGCTACATGCTCCTTTTTGACAGTTGCCACTTGTTGAGCAAGCTTGGCACGGTCGTTTATTAGCGTATGTATTTCAGTGTCGACCGCATCAATACTGTGGCGCAGTTGGTTCAAAAACTCTTGATCGGTCGCGGTATCGCTTGTACTTGCGGCAGTTGGATTTAGATGATTTGTGTTTTGTTTTGAAGACTGCTCACTCATTACCGCTTATCCTTTTTATTCCTGTTAGGTGTCACTACAGCCTTAAATACTAACGTATCTAGCATGTCACCAATATATTTAAGGTGTTTTATCTTTATCTTATTTATGGCTCAGTTTTTATAATTCGGTTCGTATTATTTAACCTTTACAACTTATTTTTTATAAGTTAACGGTTGGAAAACTTGACAGCCAATCGAACAACCGCCTCTACTATAGCAAAAACCTTGCACAGTGCCCATGCGTAAATAAACTAAATGACACAAAATCATGATAAAGGGCCATCTTTTTTATGATTGCCGAATATATACTTGGGAAAACAGTACCAGCCAAACTATCATGCAAATTTACATAGCAAATTGTGCTACAGTTTCATATGAGTCATACCGCTATTAGGCGAATGGCTACCGTTAACTGTTTTTATAAGGATATATGATGAGCGCATTACAACAACTTAGCACCATGACCACTATTGTTGCAGATACAGGCGACCTTGCCGCTATTGCGCGACTAAAACCTATCGATGCGACCACCAATCCAAGCTTAATCACCAAAGCACTTATGAACTCTGACAATCAAACGCTGCTGCTAGAAACCATGAGCCAACATCAAGGCAATGTGGACGCAGTCATCGACGCGCTTACCATTCAAATTGGCTGCGATATTTTAGAGTTGATCGAAGGTCGCGTATCTACAGAGGTTGATGCTCGCTTATCTTATGACACACAAGCGACTATTGATAAAGCTTTAGAGTTTATGGACGCTTACCAAAAAGCAGGCATCAACTCTGAGCGTATCTTGATTAAAATGGCCGCTACTTGGCAAGGGATTGAAGCGGCGCGCTACCTTGAGACTCAAGGCATCCATTGCAACTTAACGTTATTATTTGGACAACATCAAGCCGTCGCTTGCGCTGATGCAGGGGTCACCCTGATTTCACCTTTTGTCGGTCGTATTTTAGATTGGCAAAAACGCCAACAAAACCGTCAAAACGTCCCCGTCTCTGACGATATGGGCGTACAATCAGTAAAGCTTATTTATCAATACTATAAGCAGCATGGCTATGACACACAAGTGATGGGAGCAAGTTTTCGCTCAGTTGAGCAAATACTTGCATTGGCAGGTTGTGACTTGCTAACCATTGCGCCAAACCTTATTGATGAATTGGCTGCAATGGATACAAGCGTTACGCCTCAACTCTCATCTGCTATGGCTACAGATGCGGATGCTATGAAAAAGGTCAGCTTGACTCATGAGGCTTTTATTCATGAGTATCAACAGGATAAAATCACACAAGATTTGTTGCCTAAAGGCATTGATGGTTTTATTGGTGCACGCGACGAGCTGGCTCAGACGTTGGCAGCATTACGCTAATAATTCATACAAAATGATATAGCTGCCCTTATTTAATAAAAAAGCGCCCTAACAATTAAGTTGGTGCGCTTTTTTCGTATTTTAACAGCGATATTTAAGCCTTCAAAACTGTGTAAACAGGCACTGCAAACTCACCATGTAAGTCGACTAGATCAAGCAATACTAAAGCCCCTACTACCGTATGTTCAGCTGATCTACATAGCTCATAAGCAGTCGTAAGCGTGCCACCGGTCGCCAAAATATCATCAACCAATAGTACGCGCTCAGGTGGCAAGTTATTTTGCATCTCTAGAGTATCTTTGCCGTACTCTAGCGCATAAGCCTTATTAGCAACTGGTGGTGGCAATTTGCCTGGTTTGCGTAGCAGTATCATCCCTTTACCCAATCGACCTGCCAGTAAGCTTGCAAACACAAAACCGCGTGCTTCCACTGCCCCCAAACAATCCACTTCATCGATCAATCCATCAGGTAATGCTGCCAAAAGTGCATCGATAACCTCATCAATATGACTACGCAGTAACGGCGTAATATCATAAAAATCAATGCCGACTTTTGGAAAGTCAGGTACAGTACGTATAATTTGCCAAAATGGATGGTCAGTATTCAGCACATGAGATGGCTTGGATTTGTTATCAACTGGTATAGCGGCGGTAGTAACGCTCATAATCACCCTTCATTTAAAATCATGTACAGTAGTAAAAATGCATGTAATGCCTAAATTGGCGGCGCTCATCATAACACAATGACTGTTATTTTGATGAGCCAACACAGATAGATAAGGTCAATTACATCAAGTAAAATGTAATCTATAACTTGATAAATGCTTACTTATCTCAATATACAAGTGTAAACTTAACCACGTAAAGTGTCGTTATATGATAAACTACGGGCGCTTTTGCAGGCTGCTAATAAAGATAGAACCAGTAACAATTGATAGGATTATGTATGAAACGTTATGAATGTATTGTGTGTGGTTGGATTTATGATGAGGAGCTCGGCTGCCCTGAAGAAGGTATCGCTCCTGGTACTAAATGGGATGATATCCCTGATGACTGGACATGTCCTGAATGCGGTGTTGGTAAGTTAGATTTTGAGATGATGGAAGTCTAGATTTACAGAACGCTAACTAGGATATCCCATGACGAATTCGAATTATTCTGATGACACCACCCCTTATTTTGGCTCAAACAAGCCTATAGACACACAAATTAGGGACAAATCTGAGGTAACAGGCTTACCTGATGTTTCTGATAGTTTTCCAATGCCTGTTGATTCAGCATACAGCTACCCTACACCAGCTTGGGAAACGCTTGGTGAGCATAACTGGCGAGCGTCAGATCTGAGCGATCATCTTTATCAAGCCATGATTGATATCGGTGATGGTATTAACCTATGTGTCGAAGCTGGTGGGAATCCTACTCATCCGCCCCTACTTATGGTAATGGGTCTTGGCTCGCAAATGGTGTTTTGGCCAGATGACTTTATAAAACGTCTGATTGATGCTGGTTTTTTTGTGATTCGTTTTGACAATCGTGATATTGGTCTGTCTTCTAAAGTTCAGATTGAGGGTTTGCCACGTGTAAGCCAGCTTAAGATGATGCTGCGTTTGCAAACGGGGCTGTCCAACAAGAGCCAACAGGTTGCTTACAACCTAACCGATATGGCAGAAGATACTGTACGCCTAATCAAGGCCTTGAATCTTGGTAGTACACATCTGCTCGGCGCTTCTATGGGCGGTATGATTGCACAGATCGTTGCTGCGCGCTATCCAAGTTTAGTAGAGCGTCTAGCGCTGATGTTTACCACGACCAATCGTGCTTTTTTAAAGCCACCCAAACCCAAGCAGTTATATACCTTGATCAATCGTCCTGAGAGTCATTCTGAGCGTGATATCGTACGCCATAGTGTCTGGTTTATGAAAACAGTAGGGACGCCCGGTCATGTTAACGTACGAACGGTACGCGAAATTGCCAAACTTCGCTATCAACGTAACTTCCACCCGCTAGGTACGGTGCAGCAGTTAAATGCTATTTTAGCATCAGGCTCTATTAGTCGCTTTAGTAAGCAAGTCAAAGCGCCAACCATTGTTATTCATGGTAGTGCAGATGGTTTACTGCCAGCTTCGCAAGGTCGCGTAGTGGCTAAGACCATTCCAAATGCGAAATTCCATTTAATTGAGGGCATGGCACATGATATTCCAGCGTACTATCAACCTTATCTTGTTGATTTAATACGCAATCATCTATTAAATTAAACAGCTTAGATTGAATGGTTTTTAACACGCTACTCTATTAATCCTAAAAAAGGCTAGAAAGCACAAATAGTATGTGTTTTCTAGCCTTTTTTTAGCAGTGTTTCATCCATATATGACTACTCACAGCTGACGTTATCACCTTTTTTATCAATACAAATCTTACTACCATCTTTTAGATTGCCTACCCACGCTTTGTTATCTTTAAATATAAACGCAGTCGGTTTTTTAGCACTTGTATCTTCAGCGCTGCTTTCATCTTCGACATTGCTTGTATCTTTATTACTGTTATTCTCATTATCAGCAATCAAGCCACTATCCTCGAATCGAAATGGTATAACCAGCTCACCCCCTAGATTTACAAACCCCCATTTATCATTCAGACGCACGGCAGCCAATCCTTCAGAAAATGAGCGTACTTCGTCAAATGAATAAGTAATCATAGTGACGTTTTTATCATCAACGAAACCCCAACGACCATCTTGCTGATGAGGCTGCAAAGTCGTGAAAGGTGTGGGTCTTGGTTGCTGCGTTTGAGCAGTAGCAGACATTGCCCCACTGTTACCCTCTTTAGCATTGGGGTCGCTGGTGGTTTTGCCATTTTTGTCCAGCCAGCTTGTAGACTGGTTTCTACGTATGCGAGCAACTCCGCCTCGATAATCGTCGATGTCAGTAATCGTCGATGAAAAAGGTACGATTGTCTGGTTGCCAGTGCCGATAACGCCATAATCACCGTTTCTTTTGACAACGATACGGCCCTCAGACACTGGACGCGCCCAGCCTCCATTGCCCTTGAACATCTCGTATATGGTAGGAACCACTTCACGACCTTGCATATTGATATAACCGACGCGGCCATGACGCAATACAGGCAATAATCCGCCTGCCATATTATTGGCATCCACCTTTTGGTAGCGTGACAGATCAACGACCCTTTTACCTTTGCTATTAATCAATGCAACTGGTGCGCCAAAGTCTGTTATCGCTAAGTAATGGCCACTAGCGGACGTACAAGAGACGTTTTTATAGTAGCTTTTGGGTATTTTGCAGCTAGCAGCGTTGGCTGTCGGCATTGAAAATACGGTAGTTAACAATATACCAGCCATCAAAGATAGTCGCGAGCCTTGTAATAGTGATAAAGTGGGCGCTGATAATGGTACAGATTGTCGCTTTGATAACATTTGCGCAACTGTTGACCATTTTAGTATGGAGTGTTGAGACATAGTCAAACCTAATTTAAAAGTATCAATGCCTACCGTAATCGTTGTTAAAGGCATTAATAACAATAAAAAGTACAAAAAGAAGTGCAAAAAAGACGTGCAGAACTGACTAGAATAGTAAGCGATTAAGACTTACGATTATAAGTAATCACAGTAGCAAATAGTAGCAATTTAACCAACACTAGTCTTGTAAGAATGTGACCCTGATATGCATAATGTGTCAAAAATTTGTCATGTATTAAGACAAGCGATGCATTTATAAAAAAATATCGCCGTTGTTCTCAAGAGATATTAATGCCCCTTGTATAATAAAGTGAAGCGTTTGTCATTGTACATTTTTAGCTACTTTTAAGCCGCCAGAAACGTATAAGCCGCTTATAACATCACTATAAGCTCAATGTTTTAACCTTGTTTTTTGCCTTGTAGATTCAAAATTCTTTGCGACAGTCACTATAGTCTGAGCGTTATTTTTATTTGCCTATCTGATCACATGATTGTGGTATAAGGATAATTTATGGCGGTTGCCTCTTCATATTCTGCAACGATTGGTTTAACGATTGGTTGTATTATTTTTGGCTTAGGAAGCCTAATTGTCGCCCATGTCGATATTGGCGGTTGGGCAATGGCCTTTTGGCGCCTTGCTATTTCAGGCGTTATATTTGCAATATTGGCAAAGTTGACTGGACAAAGGATGCCGCATTCAAGGCGTGCCATCATCTACGGTTTATTATCGGGCGTATTTTTAGGATTGGATTTAGCGCTTTGGCATGAGAGTATCTATGCCGTTGGCCCTGGCATCTCAACCTTACTCAACAGTTTACAGATTTTCTTTTTGGCGGCTATCGGGTTTTTATACTTTAATGAGCGTCAGTCTGCCTTACAGCTACTCAGTCTGTGCCTAGCGATGTTGGGCGTGGCAATGATTGGTAGCCCTGAGTTTGCGCATAACACTAACGCGACTTGGGGTTTTATTGCTGGCATTGTGTCAGGAGGGATGTTGGCTGCGTCTATGACTTTTATTCGTAAGACTCATGATACAGAACCGACCCCGATCTTTGTATTGATGCAACTGATTAGTATTGGCGGGGTGCTCGCTATGATCGTGCCAATGCTCGTTTTAGATACGGGCAATATAATGCCTAATACGTTGTCTGAGGTTGGTTGGGTGCTGGTCTATGGCGCGGTGATGCAATGTGTGGCATGGGGGTTAATTGCCTATTCTATACCTAAATTATCATTGGCACTAACAGGACTGCTTTTATTAACTGAGCCAGTTGCAGCGCTAATTATCGATTATAGCTGGCTGGACAAACCTATCAATACTTTACAATGGAGCGGCGCGCTACTGACTATGTTTGCCATATATTTAGGCTCAATCAAACCCAAGCCAGGCGCGCTGCGTCGTTATCGATTTTTTTCAAGGTTTTATAGACGTAAATACTAGTAAAGGCTGTTCATCATTACAATAACTATTGTTAGGTATAAGAATACCTAAATATAATACTCTACTCTTTTTGACTATTAAACAAAGCGTTTAGTATGATAGCGGTCAGAGTTGCTGTACCGATACCACCTAAGTCAAAACCTCCTAGATGTAAGCTAAAGTTCCCCGTACCCATAATCACCGTAACGGCAGCAATGATAAGATTGCTGTTTTTGCTAAAATCAATGTGACTGTCTATCCATATCTTCACCCCAGCAATAGCAATCAAGCCAAAAACGACAATAGAGGCACCGCCCAATAATGCTGGAGGAATCGTCTGAATAATAGCGCCAAACTTTGGCGACAATCCTAGTAAAATAGCAACCAAACCTGCTATGACAAAGATAGTTGTACTATAGACCTTGGTTACCGCCATCACACCGATGTTTTCAGCATAAGTCGTCACCCCAGTACCACCAAACCCCGCTGAAAACGTCGTCGCCACACCGTCAGCTAAAAATGCACGGCCCATATAAGGCGTAACGCGTGATTTGGTCATTCCTTCTACTGCTTTAAAGTGTCCAAGATTTTCGGCAACGAGAATAAAAGCCACAGGCGCTATCAAGATAATAGCACTCATCTCAAAACGCGGCGCATGTATACCTGGTAGCCCAAACCATGAGGCAGCAGCCACACTTGTAAAATCAATCGCTGTGCCAAAACCCAATAAGTTAGTCATAACATAGTAGGCGATGTAGGATAATATCAAACCCACTAATAACAGCAAACGTCTTAGCATACCGCGAGTAAACACTGCCACACTACTGATTAGTAGCACAGTTAATGCTGCCATCCATGCGTCAAACTGATTGGCCGACACCCCTTGAATAGTAACTGGTGCTAGATTAAGACCGATAATCATGACAATAGCACCAGTCACAATAGGCGGCATTAAACGCTCAATCCAGCCTGTGCCAGTTTTCATTACTAACAAGCCTATTAGCGCATAAATAATCCCGCAGGCCATAATGCCGCCTAAAGCGACATCTAAATTGGTATTAAAGCCTACGCCAGCATAAGCTGTCACAGCAATGACAGGGCCAATAAAGGCAAAGCTTGAGCCAAGATAGCTGGGCATACGACCGCCGGTAATCATAAAAAACATCACCGTACAGATACCTGACATCAAAATAGCCAAGTTAGGATCAAAACCCATTAATAGCGGTGCAAGGACGGTGGCACCAAACATAGCAAAGGTATGCTGAACACCAAGTAAAATACTTTTAGAAGCGGGTAGATATTCATTGATACCGACAGGATTGTGGTCAAGATCCCCACGATAAGGTCGCCATGTGGGGAACCAGCGTCCATTTTCAAAGTCTGGGTTATTGGCAAGTTGCATTGTAGCTAGACTGATACCTGCTGCTTCTAATGCCGTTGGAGGGGTTTGAGTTTTGGCGCTATTTTCTGAGTGAGATGAATGCTGTGTCTTGGCGGGGTCTTCTGGAGGAGTTACCATGCGCGTGTCCTATGTGGCCGAAAATAATAGCTAAAAAGGATAAATAAAGAGTTAATGACGCAAGCACCATCCTATTTAGTATATCTCACCATATTGCTGACTTCATCTAACAATATTTATTTAGCTTAACCTGCAACACTGGTATACTTAACAAATGGTGGTTGTTTATACAAATTTGGTACATTTTACTAGATGTCTGATGCAAGATATGTTCTACTAAATCCGTCGCTTTGGCGGATTTTGACCCAGTATGCCTTACAACAGCAACAGCTTACAGGATGTTACATAGGCATCAACGCCAAGCATCATAACGGAAATCTATAATAAACAAAAGCTATTATTCTTCCATCATCCGTACTACCGAGTTTAAGCGCTTATATAGATGATGCTACAAATTCATTGTTTAGCAATGGCTACTCTTTACTGTAATTAGGCACGCTCGTGATGTTTGCGATATTGATTAAGCGATAAAGTCGTTTTTATTAATAAGTTAGCTACGATAACAACCCTATTTACTCACTTTTATTTTTTGGTAATTTATTATGATTAGTGTATTTGATCTATTTAAAATTGGTATTGGTCCTTCAAGCTCACATACTGTAGGGCCTATGGTAGCCGCTAACTTATTTTTGACTTCTTTGAGTAAACAATTCGAGCTAACAGACATCACAAAATTAGAGATTGAACTATACGGCTCACTCGCTGCAACGGGTGAAGGGCATGCAACTGATACAGCTATTCTATTAGGTTTACTTGGTCATACGCCAAGTACCATCGACACACGACTGACCAGCCAATACCTCACACCTATCTTTTCAGATAAAAAAATGAATGTATCAGGTCATCATGTTATCGACTTTGATACAGAGCATGATATCTACTGGTATGACGATACTGTTCTCCCTTATCATCCTAATGCGCTGACCATTCGTGCCCTATTGGCAGACGACACTCATTATCAGCAAACTTATTACTCAGTCGGTGGTGGCTTCGTTATTAATGACGATGATGCACATAATCCAGATGAAGATCATGGTACGCCAACGATCGATATAGTCCCTTATCCTTTCAATACTGCAGCTGAGCTACTTGAGCAGTGTCGTCAGCACAAGTTAAGTGTGAGCGAGTTGGTATTGGCAAACGAATGCCATTATCGTGATAAAGAAGAGATTTTTGCCTATCTAGATTCTATTTGGGGGGTAATGCAAAACTGTGTCGAACAAGGTTGTCAGAACAGTGGCATTTTACCAGGTGGTCTGGACGTCAAACGCCGTGCTCAAGCGTTGTATCTGCAGCTATGTGCTGAAAAAGACAAACCTATTGCAAAAACCGATAAGCTTGCTGCAATGGATTGGGTTGATTTATATGCCCTTGCCGTCAATGAAGAAAATGCAAATGGGGGTAATGTCGTCACTGCTCCAACCAATGGTGCTGCTGGTATTATCCCTGCAGTTATGTGCTATTATCGCGACTTTTTATCGAACTACAGTCAAGCAGGTGCTCACAAATTCTTGTTAAATGCCACGGCAATCGGTAGCTTAATCAAACAAAATGCGTCAATCTCTGGTGCTGAAGTTGGCTGCCAAGGTGAAGTCGGCTCTGCTTGTGCGATGGCTGCATCTGCATTAGCAGAGATTATGGGCGGCGATCCTGCCAAATGTCTCAACGCAGCTGAGATCGGCATTGAGCATAATCTAGGTCTTACCTGTGATCCTGTTGGCGGCCTCGTACAAGTACCTTGTATTGAACGTAATGCTATGGGCGCAGTAAAAGCAATCAACGCCGCTCGTCTTGCCTGCCGAGGCAATGGTCAGCATTTTGTTTCATTAGATAAGGCAATTGAGACCATGAAACAAACTGGTGCTGATATGTCGGACAAATATAAAGAGACCGCACGTGGTGGTCTTGCCGTTTATGCAGATAATCGCATACCTACCGCTACCCATGGTGTTAGCGTCAACTATAGCCAGTGCTAAAACTATGATTTAAGAATATAAAGTTAATAACTACCATAAAAAAGCCTCTAATAACTTAGAGGCTTTTTTTGGCGTTCTTACTAACTACTTAGTAATTGTAATAAAAAATATTATTCAGCAGTTTTTGAGATAACGTCGTTTAAGATCCAAACAGGCTTAACCACACCAGTTTCAGTATCAGCAATTGCTTCTTGACGCACATCTAACATGTAGCGATAGTTTGGCTCATAGGTAAAGCCTTGGATGCTACCGTTCAACGTGTTGTAATTCTTTTGATAGCTTTGGCGGTATTGTAAACACTGTGTTTCAACTGTATTTCCAGTAGTATCCATACGCTCACAAAGTGCTTTGCGCGGGGCAACTTCTACTTCAAAGCTTGGAATATTCACAACTTTAACGTTTACTGCTTGACCCTCTACTACCATGGTACGCTCATCGTCTAGACCCATCGTAGAACAACCTGCTAATGCAAAAGTGGCTGCAAATGCTGCAATTGCTAATTTTTTCATTTTTATACCCTCAATCAATTATCGTTAAATAGCTCATATCTTATTCATTAAATATTGTTAGTCTATTTATGGCTCTTGTAGAGCCTTATAAATAACACATCACTTCAAGATATAAACATTAATAATAAGTACACTTCTATAAGGACTAGATATAATGCCCAAACAAAAGCAGTACTACTTATTGTTGTACTGCAATTAGTATAGGTCTTGAATAAGCTTTGTCTCTATAACTGGTTTGTAACGTAACGTCAGTATTTGCAACTGGTGTTATTCAAACGTACTCACACCTTATCGAATTTTTATATTATAAGCCAAAAACTATTAATCATAGGGATTGAATAGAAATTAATACAACGCCTATTTAGCTACGATAATCTGCATTAATTTTGACATAATCATAAGATAGATCACAGGTATAAACAGTGTCGCTGGCATCACCTCGCGCTAAGTCAATATGAATAGTAATTTCAGGGCGACTCATAACGGTCTTGCCAGCCTCTTCGGTATAATTTGGTGCTACCCCTCCGTTTTGACAGATCATAACATCATCTAAATACACATCTACTTGCTCAGTGTCTAAGTCTTCGATACCAGCATAACCAACTGCTGCTAAGATGCGGCCCCAATTAGCATCGCTTGCAAAAAACGCTGTCTTTACCAATGGTGAATGCGCAACTGCATAAGCCACATCGCAGCATTCTTGAGTGGTTTTACCACCGGTGACTTTTACGGTCATAAACTTTGTTGCACCCTCACCGTCGCGTACAATTAATTGGGCCAGACGCACGAACACATCAGTTAGGGCAGTAAGTAGCGACTGATAATGTGGATGCTCAGGACTATCGATTACATCGGTACTGGCAGCCCCTGTCGCTATCAATACGCAGCAGTCATTGGTTGAGGTATCGCCATCGACGGTAATACGGTTAAAAGACTGCTCATTAATAGCAACCAGCATCTCTTGCAATAGGTCAGCTGCAATATTGGCATCAGTCGCCACATAACCCAGCATGGTCGCCATATTAGGGCGGATCATGCCTGAGCCTTTAGATATACCAGTGATATGATAGCTCGTATCTGCAATATCCACTTTTTGGCTTGCAAGCTTAGGAATAGTATCAGTCGTCCGAATCCCATTAGCCGCTGCCAACCAGTTATCTGCTTTTAAGCTGTCTAAAGCCTTATCTAACCCCGCTATGACCGCTTCACTATTTAGCGGCTCACCTATCACACCAGTAGAGAACGGCAGCACCGCACTGGTGTCTACGCCAGCCTTACTCGCTAAAGCCACGCAAATCTCTTCTGCGCGGCGCTTACCATCAGCACCTGTACCCGCATTGGCATTACCTGTATTGGTCACTAAATAACGTGGACTGGCCTTAGCAAAGTGCTCTCGCAATACACGTACAGGTGCGGCACAAAATGTATTTTTAGTAGTTACAACTGCGCTAGTCGCAGTCTCAGCAATTTCGATGACCACTAAATCGTCGCGGTCTTTATAGCGCACGCCTGCTGCGGTAGCACTTAATTTGATACCGTCAATAGGATAAATAGTATTGGGTACTGCAACGTTTCCGACAGCCATAGCTCAATCCTTACCAATTAATTTTTAGAGTTGTTTACTAAATATACATTTAGTTGAGATTCATTCATCAATATTACTTTTACGCACCCTCTAATCTTGACTCAAGTCAAACGCTGACCAAATAGGCGCGTGATCAGAGGGTTTTTCCATGGCACGTAGCTCATAGCTAATACCAGCACCCACACAACGATCAGTCAAATCAGTGGTACATAAAATATGATCGATACGTAGGCCACGCTTTGGATCATCATTGAAGCCGCGACTGCGATAGTCAAACCAGCTATATAATTCAGTGCTTTCTGGATAATGAAGACGATAGGTATCAATCAACTCTCGTGACATTAAGTCTGCATACCACTCGCGCTCTTCTGGCAAAAACGAAGTTTTTCTATTTTTAAGCCAGCGTTTAGCATTGGCTTCACCAATTCCGATATCGATATCTTCTGGCGCAATATTCATATCACCCATTATAATAAGCGAACGACCTTCTGCTTTTAACGTATCAATATAAGCCATTAAATCTGCATAGTAAGCGCGCTTCATTGGAAACTTAGTCGGATGATCTTCACTCTCCCCTTGTGGGAAATAGCCATTAAGCACATCAATTTCATGGCCTTGCAGCTCATAACGTGCGTGAATAAAGCGTTTTTGCGCTTCCTCATCTTCATCAGGAAAACCTTTTTGTACAAATATTGGTGCAACCTTGGATAATAGCGCTACCCCATAATGTCCTTTTTGTCCAAAATACTCAACGTGATAACCAAGGCTCTCTACATTTTCAAGGGGGAACTGGTCATCATGAACCTTCGTTTCTTGTAACCCCATGACATCAGGGTCGATTACTTCTCGCACCGCCTCAAGCTGATGTTGACGAGCGCGAATACCATTGATATTAAAACTAACAAAACGGGTCATGCGATATCCTATATTAACGGGTTCAAGTTTGTTCATGATTTATAAATTATTCTGCTAAATTCTGGAATGTAAAAGGACGATAAATAGCAATAAAAAGCGCTAAGTCGACCTTTTTATTGCGTGTCTTCAAATCTTAAGATACAGTAGAAAACTTACTTTACTGACCGTTATGACACAACAAGTAGCGGCATATTTTTCTTCTAATCATGTTTATCTTATATATATTTATAAACATTGACATAATTTTACTGAGCTACTTTTTTAGCCAAACGATGTGAGCCAAATTATGACGACAACGCCATCAAATCCTACAATATCACCTTTATTCTCTACCGATTACCGCGTATATATCAACCATACTGATGCTGGCGGTATAGTCTACCACGCCAACCATCTGGTGTTTTTTGAAAATTGTCGCCGCGACTGGTTTAGTCAGCTTGGTCTAAACGGCTATTTTATGCATGCTGATGATGGTCAAATCCAGCACTTTGTAGTGAGTCAAGCACAGCTACAGTACAAAAAAGCAATATTTTTAGATGAAGTCATTAAGGTACATATCGATCGAGTTGAACTAAAACCTGCTAGCATTGTATTCTATCAAAGTATTCATCGCCATGCGCCACAGGACGCAAATGAAAACCACTACCCTTCGGCTAAAACCTTATTAAGTAGCGCCAAGATTGTGATTGCTTGCGTGCAAAATCAGACAACACCAGAGCCAGCCGATAGTGCTGATACATCAGACATAGTGGCTAGTGCTGCACCAATACGGCCGATACGAGTGCCAAAAAACCTTCACGACAGTATTCAACAAGCCATAGCACACCATACTACTGACCAATAACATTTGTACATGGTTATTGACAAAAACTCTTGCTGATCTTTAAGAATATTTGGGTATAGAGTAAGCGCTCTACAGTAGTGAATCCGAGCAGTGAAAAACTACCTAATAGAGTTAATAAGCCTGTAACGTCTCAAACATGACTTACGAAGGTCAAAACCAAACTTACAATAGACTCGGACCTTCCTTTATCCTGCACCATATATTAGTACATTTGTCTACTATTTTTATATACCCTTCAGTATTAATACCCCAATATAAATATCAATTACAGCTATGTTACTCTAAGGTTAAATTATACAACTATATTATTTCATTGCTCAAATTGGTAATGGAATAAGTCTTGGTTGTATTTTTCTTTAGAGACCAAGTTTATTTTATAGTCGAATCTACTTAGCGAATCTTTACAGGACAAATTTTCCAAATTAAGCCTAGGTTATATAACGACTAAAGTATCTTAGCAGCCTGTCAATTAATAAGGATATTATCGCATTCAGCGCCATATTGGTCGCGATGGCGTTAATTTGTATTGTTGATGGAGATAGAACTGCTCTCTTCTAAGCCCTCTCCCTATAGCAATCAATACACTTTAAGGACGCTAACAATGACAGAGAACAAACCTTGGCTAGATCATTACCCTAGTACCGTACCCAAAACGATTGATCCTGATAAATATGGCAACTTAATAGAGCTGTATGAGGAGTGCTTTAATCGGTATCGCATGCATCCTATGAGCATTTGCATGGGCGTCACTCATACTTATGATGATGTCGATAAAGCATCATTGGCCGTTGCTGCATGGTTGCAAGCGCAAGGACTACCAAAAGGTAGTCTTGTGGCGCTAATGATGCCAAACGTGCCACAGTATTTGCCAATTATGATCGGTATTTTGCGCGCAGGCTATGTTTGCACCCCTATCAATCCCTTATATACTGGACGCGAATTACGCCATCAACTAAATGATTCAGGCGCTAAAATCATATTTATCGTTGATAACTTTGCTCAAGCGCTTGAACAAGTAGTTGATGAGACTTCTATAAATCGTATTGTCCTATCAAAGATGGGCGATATGATGGGTCTAAAAGGAATGTTGGTCAACACCGTTATTCGACAAGTCAAACGCTTAGTCCCCAAATATAAGCTTAACGATCCTAAGCATGAAGTAACCAAATTCCCTGATGTCCTCAAAAAAGGTAAAGCGTTACCATTTCAAGCCCCAACAATGGCATCAGAGCAAAAAGCCATTTTACAATATACTGGTGGTACGACAGGCCTATCAAAAGGAGCAGTATTGACTCAGCGCAACATCATCGCAGCTGCCCTACAGTCAGAAGCTTGGTACCGACCTGTCACCTCAAATATGAATGAGGCATATATCAATATGGTTATGGCTTTGCCGCTTTATCATATTTTTGCCTTTATGCTCAGCCTACTAGGTATGCGTTCAGGTTATACCTTTATCTTAATACCTAACCCACGCGATATGCCAGGGTTTATAAAAACCTTATCAAAGCAGCCCTTCCACATCTTTCCTGCAGTCAATACTTTATTTAAAGGATTGCTCGATCAGCCGAACTTTAAACAGTTAGATTTTAGCTCATTACGTATTACACAAGCAGGCGGGATGGCAGCGACTGAACAAACAGCAGCTCGCTGGCTGGAAACCACAGGCTGTGCAATGATCGAAGGTTGGGGCATGACAGAAGGCGTCGCTGTAGGTACAGCTAACGTAGTGACAGATCGTAAATTTAATGGGACGATTGGCGTTCCAGGTCCTGGTGTTGACATTATTGTGATCAACGACCAAGATCGACGTGTTGGTGTGCATCAGGTAGGTGAGATGTGTATCAAAGGCCCTAATGTGACCTCTGGTTATTTCAATCACGATAATCATGAAAGTTTTACTAAGGACGGCTACTTTCGTACTGGTGATATCGTCAGTATGGACGAAAAAGGCTATTTTACTTTGCTCGATCGCAAAAAAGACATGATTTTGGTCTCAGGTTTCAATGTGTTCCCCAATGAAATTGAGTCGGTTATGCTTGATTGTGATGGTATTGTCGACTGTGCGGTAATTGGTATCGATGATGAACGCCAAGGCGAAGCTGTCAAAATTTATATCGTACCAGCAGACAGCAACGTCACCGCAGATGTGGTTAAAGATTTTGCGTTAGATAACTTGACTGGTTATAAATGCCCGCGCCATATTGAGTTTGTTAGTGAACTACCAAAAAGTAACGTTGGCAAAGTATTACGTCAGAAATTACGTGAAAAGCATTTATTAGATAATGCTTAGGCTATTCCAAACAACGTAAGTAATGTTGCATATTTTTCAAGGTTAGACTAAAAATCTGTAAAATAGTATAAAATGCAAAACTAATAAAAAACCCTCTATACGTTAATATAGAGGGTTTTTTGCTATATATAGTGAGTTCAGCATAAAAACGACACAGTGGGACTGAGATGAATTTTACGCAGCATCGAGCGGCGCAGGCACAGCAAGCCAGAAAATTTATACCAGTTCCAAGTTTACATATAATGTATCTGTTTTATTTAGAATCGACTATAGATAAGGGTTGGTTCATTGATTAGCTGATTTTATTGACTACATTAAGTGGCAAATGTTTCATCGCTTGTCCTACAATTGACCATGGCATGCTTGGTACACACGCTTCTGCAACCCCTGATTCAATGGCAGCAACCATAGCTTTAGTACCAGTATCTGAATCGACTTCAAATGGTAAAGGCTTGGCGTTAGTATTAATCTCAGTACGGATATAACCTGGATAAATAGTAGACACTTTGATTGGTAGTTTCTCTAATAGCATATCGGCTCGAATACCTTCTGCTAAGTAAGCTAAGCCCGCCTTACTCGCCCCATAAGTAGTCATATGCTTGGGTAAACCGCGCATCGCCGACATACTTGATATTACTACTAGATGACCACTATTTTGCGCACGAAATATTTTCATTGCCGCTTCACACTGTGCCAATGCAGAAACAAAGTTTATCTCAGCAGTACGGCGATTGGTCTCAAAACGACCTTTACCAATACGGCGACTTTCACCTACCCCAGCGTTGACGACTACCCGATCGATATGACCAAAGTCTTCAGCGAAAGCATCAAATACTTCAAATATCGCATCATAATCGGTGACGTCTAAAACACGATACGCAATACTTATCTCAGGATATAGTTTCGTCAGTTCAGTCTTTAGCTGGTCTAGACGATCAGTGCGGCGCGCACAAATGGCTAAATTGTAGCCCAGCTTTGCAAACAACCGCGCCATGCCTTCGCCAAGACCTGAGCTGGCCCCTGTAATCAAGACAGTTTTGCCTTTTCCAACTTGAGACTTGGTCAAACCTTTTAGGTAGCGTGCCGGTTGAAGGGCACTTAATGCCTGATTCTTGCCTTGCTTAGCCGTTTGCGTTACTAGGCTCATTAATTTATTTTGCATAAGCAGTCCTTTATCTATCAGTGCATTAATATAAATCTAAAAGCATGTTTTCAAAACCCACCTATTATAGTAGATATGTCTGAGCAGATGGGTGTCGGTTGTGTATCAAAAGCAATAACAAAGACTACTAGCGCCAAGTGACGTAGCGCTTACCATCAGTAAATAAATGACTGTATTCGTTCAAAGACAATAAACGCGGCACTTGCTCTTTTACCGTAATGGAAGTCACGCCTGTATTAACAAGACTTCTGTTTAATTGATAGGCCGTCTGGCTACCTTGCTGCAATAAATGCGCGGTAATAGCAGCGATGACGCCGCCTGAGGTAAACACTAATATAGTACTATTACGCCCCAAATGACTCAATTGCGCAGCTTGTGTGTGTACATGCTCAAGCGCTTGCTGCGCACGTAAATTAAATTGCGGCCAACTTTCCAGATAGTCTGAGTCATTATCGCCTGCATGCCAGCGCTGCATTGCAAGATTAAACAATTCAGCTAAATAAGCCTTTGGTGTGTCGGACTTGGCAAGCTCTTCGGCGATCGCCTCTTGAGTCGTAAAAGCTGGGTCAGACTTAATAAAGACGTCCTTATGGTTAAACTCATTAAACGTATCGATCACATAGCTATCAGGCGCGGACAGATCTAGTGCAGGTGTCACATTGCTAGCAGCTATAGAAGGTTGATAGGCCTCCCAAAAATAGCGTGCAGAATCCTGTTGCCGCGATAGGCTGCCTGTAAATATCGCATCAATACGGCGCTGTGTGGTCGCATAATGCTGACCAAGCAAGCGCGCCTGCGTACTACCCAACTCTGAGAGCTGATCGTAATTTTCTTGTCCGAACGATGCTTGACCATGACGTGCCAAGAGAATAGTTGTCATAACCCTATTACCTTTTATTATATTCTAAAGTTTTATTTTTCAGATGAGTTAGTTTTTTGATCAAAATAGCCTTTTGGCAATATACCTTTGATGACGTTTTGTACGGGACTTGGTAGCTGCTCAACCATTCCAGCATCGACGCCCATATCTTGCAGATGCGGCTGTACCCGAGTCGTAAATAACGCATCACCTTCATACTTTGCAATCAGCTTTAGGCATTTGGCATGCAGGACATGGACGATAATCCAAAAGTTTTTAAAAGCAGGATTGGTAGTTTGTTTATTATAATAGCGATAATAGATTTGTTGTACGATACCCGCCAAGCGAAATAGCCCAAATACTTCATAAAACGTCCAGTTATCTATCTGTAGACCCGTACGCTCAAGATAATACTCCACCACTTCATCACGTGTCATCATGCCTTTTAAATGAGTCGGCTGACGGCGTGATTGCTGCATAATAATATTGTCATCTGCCTCAATCCAATAGGCCAATGCGCTGCCTAAATCCATCAATGGATCCCCTAAAGTAGCCATCTCCCAATCTAATACCCCAATAACCTTGGTAGGATCAGCGGCATCTAAGATAACATTGTCAAAACGCCAATCATTATGAATGACACAAGTAGTGCTGTCGGCAGGCGTATGTTTTCCGAGCCATTGACGTACGAGCGCAAAACTTGGCACATTTGGCGTTTTAGCTTTTACATAACGCTTATCCCAGCCACTGACTTGCCGCTCACAATAGCCTGCACCGCGACCTAGTGCCACTAAATCAGGATGGTCTTGATAATCAACTTGATGCAGCTCAATCAGTGCATCAATCACATTGGTACATAATTCACGTGTCTGCGCCTCATCTAAATCAATCTCTTTTGGTAAGTTGGCGCGCGGAATAATGCCTTCCATGCGCTCCATGACATAAAAGTCGGCACCGATGACAGACTCATCAGTACATAACGCTACCATCTTTGGTACATACGGATAAGCATCCATTAGCGCATTTTGTACCGTATATTCACGCACCATATCATGGGCTGATTTGGCTTTGGTGCCTTTGGGCGGACGGCGTAAGATGAGATCTTGACCTTTGTCCTCATCGCCGTATTGTAAACGGTAGGTCCAGTTTGACGCACCGCCTGAGAACTGCGTGACCGTAGGCTCACCACTTATGTCAACATTCTGTTCACGCAGCCACGCGCTGACAGCTTGAGCATCTAGCTCTTCGCCTGTTCGAACGTCGCCGCCCTTGTCTAACACCTTATTATTAACTGCCATATTATTGTTATCTGTAGCCATGTGATATTCCTTATCCTGTGGTCGCTTAACCACTTGTTAATACTGATATTTTCATATTTTTAAAAAGACCGACATTTAAGCTTAAATCTTTCCAAGAAAATGTCTCAGAATCAGTCATTCATTGTTCTTAAATTGAAATTATTTCTGCTTAGGCTATTTTAATGACTCACAAACTACTATTTAGTGTTTGAGTCGAAACCCATGACGCTTTAATTCTAATTTGGCAATCATGGTTTTATGCACTTCATCAGGACCATCAGCTAAGCGCAGCGCGCGAGCTTGCGCAAAAAAGCTGGGCAACATCGTATCTTGGCAAACGCCCATACCACCATGAATCTGAATCGCCATATCGACTACTTCTTGCAATACCGTTGGCGCCACAACTTTGATGGCTGATATCTCTGTCAATGCAGCTTTAGTCCCCTGCGCGTCCATCTTTTGGGCAGCATATAAGGTAAGCAGACGTGCTTGATCGATTTTGATACGTGCCTCGCTAACACGTTCGAGGTTACCACCTAGTTGCAATAGTGGCTGACCAAAGGCAGTACGTTCCATACCGCGTTTCACTGCCAATTCTAAAGACTTCTCCGCTGCACCAATACAGCGCATACAGTGATGAATGCGACCTGGTCCTAAGCGACCTTGAGCAATCTCAAAACCCATACCTGGGCCACCAATAAAGTGACTGACCGGCACGCGCACATTATCGAAGCTAACTTCTCCGTGACCATGAGGCGCATCATAATCACCGAACACTTTTAGCATACGCTCAATATTGACGCCAGCGGTTTTCGCTGGTACTAGTACCATAGAGTGTTGATGATGACGGTCTTTAGTCTCATCAGGGGTATAAGCCATTACGATTAATACATCAACTGCAGGATCACCCAGACCTGACGACCACCATTTGCTACCATTAATGACAATTTCGTCACCTTCTACCACTGCCGTCGCTTGCATATTGGTCGCATCACTTGACGCCACGTCAGGCTCGGTCATACAAAATACCGAGCGGGTTTTACCTTCTAACAATGGTGTGAGCCACTCGTCTTGCTGCTCCTCAGAACCATAACGCCATAGCAGCTCCATATTGCCACTATCTGGCGCATTGCAGTTGAAAACATAAGGAGCCAATAAGCTGCGTCCTGTCAACTCTGCAATTGGAGCATAGTCAGTGACAGATAATCCAGCGCCTAAGGTATCATCAGGTAGAAACAAATTCCATAATCCAGCTTCACGTGCCTGCTTACGTAGACTTTCGTATTTTTCCGGCCATTGCCAGTTTTTCCAATTACCATCGGGGTTTTGCTCGTGGCAATCTTGCCAAAACTGCGCTTCTATCGGCTCAATTTGAGTGGTAATAAACTCTTTAACCTGCTCATACATAGCTTGACCCTGTGATGTAGCAGTGAACATAACGGTAGCGGTGTCTGTAGACATGATTATTATCCTCTTCCTTGTTGGGTTTCTTAATAAAACTCGATTTCACTCGTACAGTGTACGTACGTTTACTATTTTTCGTCTGCTACATTTATAACATAGCCATTATCAATAAACAGTAAAAAAGGCGCGACCGACTAGGCCACACCTTTATATTTACTAAATGAATTTGCTAGATCAATAGATGATTTTAGCAGTAATTTTATGCTTTATACTTTCATAAAACCGCTAATATTTTATTTTAAAATATTTAAACGACTATTGAAATCAAAGCGCATCAAGGCATCAGGAAGCTTGTCAGCAGCCATGCTCAAAGTCGCTTCTGCCGCCTGCGACAGTCCTAACTTTTCTGCCAAAGTTGGCTTTTGGCGTGAATGCAGTGCATAGACTTCATTATTAGCCATCAGCTCTAAAAGATAGCTATCTGAGGTTTGCAGCTTGTCAACCAGATTGAGATGTAGCGCGTCTTCGCCATACCAATGCTCACCAGTCGCCACTTTATCTAAATCTAGTACTGAACGGTAACGATTGACAAAATGCTTAAACAGCTCATGCGTTTGCTCAAGCTCTTCTTGGTATTTGGCACGGTCTTTAGCATCGTTTTCACCAAAGACTGTTACGGTACGTTTGTAATCACCAGCGGTAAACATCTCATAATCAACATCGTGGTTTTTGAGCCATTTATGAAAGTTTGGCAGTTGTGACACCACACCGATTGAGCCGATCACAGCGAACGGTGCTGCTACTATATTGTCAGCGACACAGGCCATCATATAACCACCACTGGCGGCAACTTTATCCACACATACAGTCAACTTAAGACCCGCATCTTTTAGCCGTGCTAGCTGCGCTGCGGCAAGCCCATACCCATGCACCAAGCCGCCAGGAGATTCAAGACGTACAACGACCTCATCGCCTTCGTTAGCCGTACTTATCAGCGTACTGATCTCCTCACGCAAATGCTTGACAGCAGACGCTTTGATATCGCCATCAAAGTCGATCACAAATACCTGTTGGCCTTTATTTTTACCTTTGGCTTTATCCTTTAGAGCTTGCTTGGCTTTTTTGGCCATACGCTTTTTAAGCTGTTTTAATGCAGCTTTGCCTTGTGTCGCTTCCATCAAATCTTGGCGACGTTGTTCTTGGTTTTTATTTAGATGAATAACTCTGAGTTCTACTGGGTTTTTGGAAGGATGAAATAACATGAAGCGTTTTCCTTAAATAAGAGGCTAGAGTATGAAGATAATAGGGTTAGCGTTAGCTTGATATGCGCACTTTATAGACGGTTTTCAAGCAGGGCGACGATTTTAATGGTTACTTTATAAGCTGCGAGTATAACAGTGCTTTATACATTGGTACGCTATGTTATTAGTAAAGACTGATTGCACTAGGATTGCGCAAGGACAGTTGTATAACAAAAGCACTTTAGGCATAATATGCGCTTATATCTATTTTATGCAGCCAACGCGATGAGGATTTGTCTTGATCGCGTTTTATTTGCTATTTTTTGATGACATGAATCCAACATGTATTGAGATAGCAGCGCCTGAACCAATAATTTTAATCGATAAACCATGACAGTCTTACTATGTGGCTATAACAGTCATCATAGTTTGTGCTGGGCTAAGCAAGAATAGTGATGGTTGAAATCATATAGCGATGGCTGCATTATTGTACTTTGAATTGGGCTGATAACTGGATAACTAATATTATGACGCAGAGCATTACAACAGAGAGCGAAATGGCGGTGCATAGCAAATACCGAGACGAATATTGTGGCGCTGTCACTGAGAGCCTGTTAGAACAAACTATCAGCATCGTAGGCTGGGTACATCGTCGTCGCGATCATGGTGGCGTGATTTTTTTAGACATGCGTGACCGCGCGGGTATCTTACAGGTGGTGGTCGATCCTGACACCCCAGAAGCGTTCGCTACTGCCGATGCAGTACGTCCTGAATACGTGCTAAAAATCACTGGCCGCGTACGCCGCCGTTATGAAGGTACAGAAAACAACAATATGACCAGTGGTCAGATTGAGCTATTGGGCAAAGAGATTGAAGTATTAGCAAAATCTGAAACCCCGCCATTCCCATTGAATGACGAAAACACCACCGTATCAGAAGATTTACGTCTTAAGTATCGTTATCTTGATATGCGTCGCCCGCAAATGCAAGAGCGTATGGTATTTCGCGCTAAAGCCACCTCAGCGATTCGCCGCTACCTTGACGATCATGGTTTCTTGGACGTTGAAACCCCTATCTTGACTCGTGCAACCCCTGAAGGTGCACGTGACTATCTGGTGCCTTCACGTACCCGTCCTGGTAACTTCTTTGCCCTACCGCAGTCGCCACAGTTATTTAAGCAATTGCTCATGGTGTCAGGCTTTGACCGCTATTATCAAATCGCCAAATGCTTTCGTGATGAAGACTTACGTGCTGACCGTCAGCCTGAATTTACCCAAGTAGATATCGAGACTTCTTTCTTAAACGAAGAAGAGATCATGAACATCAACGAAGGTCTAATTAAGCATTTATTTAAGACCATGCTTGATGTCGAGTTTGAAGACTTCCCACGCATGACTTATGCCGAAGCAATGCGTGATTATGCCTCAGACAAGCCTGACTTGCGTATTCCATTAAAGCTGGTTGACGTTGCAGACCTAATGAAAGACGTTGATTTTAAAGTATTTGCCGGGCCTGCGAACGACTCTAAAGGCCGCGTTGCAGCGCTACGTATCCCAGGCGGCGCTTCACTCAGCCGTAAACAAATCGATGCTTATACTAAGTTTGTTGGTATTTATGGCGCGCGCGGTTTGGCATACATCAAAGTCAATGATGCTAGCAACATCAACAACGGCGTCGACAAAGAATCTGGCTTACAGTCACCCATTATTAAAAATATGACTGATGACGTCTTGGTAAGCCTTATCGAGCGTACTGGTGCAGAAGATGGCGACATTATCTTCTTTGGTGCGGATAAAGCCAGCGTGGTAAACGATGCCATGGGTGCACTACGTCAAAAAATCGGTCTAGATTTAGACATGACTACGTGTGAGTGGGCACCGCTTTGGGTGACTGACTTCCCGATGTTTGAAGAAACTGACGATGGTAAATGGACATCAATGCACCATCCGTTTACTAAGCCTAAGGGATCAGTACAGGAGCTAAAAGATAGTCCAGAAACTGCGTTATCTATCGCTTATGATATGGTACTAAACGGTACAGAAGTTGGTGGTGGTAGCTTACGTATCAATACCTATGATATGCAGCAAGCCGTACTCGAAGCGCTTGGTATCGGTGAGCAAGAGGCTGAAGACAAGTTTGGTTTCTTACTTGATGCCCTAAAATTTGGTGCACCGCCGCATGGTGGTTTGGCTTTCGGTTTAGATCGTCTGATTATGCTAATGGTAGGTGCAGACTCTATTCGTGATGTCATCGCTTTCCCAAAAACTAAAACTGCTGAATGTCCACTAACGCAAGCACCTGCTGAAGTCGATAGCAAGCAGCTACGTGACCTTGGTATTCGTGTGCGAGAAAAAGCACAGGCCGACAGTAATAAACCTGCGCAGTAGGCCATCAAATTATGTTTAGCTATTTTTTAGCTGATAGATTACATGATTTATCACCTTGTGAGTGGTCATGAATCCATATCATATTTTTAAGTACGTGCCATTATCTGTATTGCAGATACTGGCACGTTTTGTTGCTTGGATAATCGTCAAGATACCCAGTCTGAGCATCATGCGCACTGTCAATATCAATATGGCGCTGATTGCTAATGATTTATCAAATCAGCAAAAAAAAGCCCTAACCAAAGACATTATCTATCATCAATGTTTGACTAGTATTGAGTCGATCAAAAGCTGGGCGATGCCGCCTCAATGGAGTATCAAGCAGATACGTGATGTGCATGATAAAGATATTTTACTAGAAGGGTTGGCAAGCCCTAACGGTATGCTAGCCATCGTTCCACACCTTGGTACGTGGGAGATGATGAACGCTTGGCTCAATCAGTTTGGCGCCCCAACTATCATGTATAAGCCTGTCAAAGGCGATATCACCAACGACTTTGTCCTGCAAGGCCGTTCGCGGTTAAATGCAACGCTAGTACCTACCGATGGTAGGGGCGTCAAAGCCATCTTTAAAACCCTAAAACAAGGCGGATTTAGCATTGTACTGCCCGATCATGTCCCCGATCCGTCAGGCGGCGTGGTTGTGCCTTTTTTTGGTGTTGAGACTTTGACCAGTACGCTGGCCTCAAAGCTTGCTAGCAAAACCAAATGTTCACTGGTCGGCCTATCTTGTATTCGCCGTGACGATGGGCGCGGATTTGATATTTATTGTTATAAGCTTGATGACCCATCGCTGTATGATCGCGATGCAAAAACAGCAGCTCATGCGCTCAATCTGGCCATGCAGCATATGATTGAGGATAAATGCAGCCATTATATGTGGGGCTATCGGCGCTTTAAGCATATTCCTCAACTGGGCAATCCTTATAATGCTGACGAAAAAGCCTTGACTGACTTTATTCGTACTAACCAATCTAAGCACTCTATCAATAGTAGAGATAACTAGTTCGTACGCCTACAGTTGCTAAGCTACAGACAATCATATTTATGCTAAGATTAGTAGCGACACTCAACCCTTCTTCAATACCCATACGAGTCTATTATGGCAACTGACAAAACTGAAACCTCTTCTCTTAGTCAAGTTCATACAAACGATAGTCAGCCTGAGCAGCGTTATGTCATCTGTATGAAATGGGGTGATAAGTATGGTCCAGAATACGTCAATCGATTGTACAATATGGTCAGTAGACATTTGACTTTAGACTTTCAAATGGTTTGCTTAACTGATGATAGCACAGGTATTGATCCTGCCGTAAACTGCTATCCAATACCTGAGCTGGATCTACCTGCTGGCCCAGAGCGCGGCTGGAAAAAACTGACCACCTTTAAGCCTGAGCTTTATGATTTAAAGGGAGTTGCACTGTTTTTAGATATCGATATCGTGATCGTCGATAATATTGATGGGTTCTTTACCTATCAAGCCGATCATGAAGACAGTGTCGTCATCATTCGTGATTGGAAAAAACCGTGGCGTATGATTGGTAATAGCTCAGTTTATCGCTTCAATATCGGTATGGGTACTTATCCTGACTTACTGGCAAACTTTGAGCGGAACTTTGAGACCATTCGCACACAGGTTCGCCACGAGCAAGCCTATCTTTCTAACTATCTGCGAGAACACCATCACTTAGAGTACTGGGATAAAGACTGGTGTGTCAGCTTCAAATATCAATGCATTGCCCCTATTCCATTCAATCTAGTACGTACCCCGACGCTACCTGATGGCGCAAAAATCGTCATCTTCCACGGTGAAATCAATCCACCCGATGCTATCAAAGGTGGTGGCGGTAAATGGTACCGTCATGTCAAACCAAGTCCGTGGTTAAAAGAGCATTGGCAATAAACAGATAGGACAAACCATGCAGACAGGTGACAACAGTCAAATAGATATTGTAATTGCTTGGGTAGATGGTGATGATCCATTACTTAAGCAAAAAAGAGCCTGTTATCAAAAAACAGTCAATGCCGCCTCTGAGGCCACCACTTCAACGCGCTTTGCCAGCAATGATGAGATATATTACAATATTGCTTCTATTATAAAATATGTGCCTTTTTGCCGTCATATCTATGTAGTGACTGACCAGCAGCACCCTAAGCTTATTCAAGAATTTGTGAACCAAGGCATCTGTGCGCCCGATAAAATACGTATTGTCGATCATACAGAGCTCTTTGCTGGCTATGAGCAATTTTTGCCTACCTTTAACACTCGTTCTATCGAAACCATGCTGTGGAATATCTCAGAGCTGTCTGATTACTTCATTTATATGAATGACGACTTTTTCTTCAATCAGTCTGCAAGCATTGAGGACTTTTTAGACGAAGATCATATTATTATTCATGGACATTGGAAAAATAGCGCTATTTTACAAGCCAAACTTAGGTATCGACAATCTCTCCAAAAACTAACAGGCAAGCCTGTTCAACCCAAACATACAATGGCGCAAATGCTAAGTGCCAAAACCCTTGGTATGGATCAGTTTTTTGAGATCCATCACTATCCACATATCGTCGACAAAGATATATTAAAGACGTACCTACTCAGCAACCCTAAGCTATTAACCGAGCAAATTAAATATAAATTTAGAGATGTGGCTCAATTGAACCCGATTACGCTCATGAACCATTTAAAGATACAAAAGAACGAGACTTATTTAAAATCCCCCACTTCTATAAATTATTTGAAAAATGAAAGCGGGATTGAGGACTTTGTAATCAACTTACAAAATACAGCGATTCGATACGGTTGTATTCAAAGTCTTGATTTACTAGAACAGCGTTCATATCAAACCATTACTGATGCTATGATGCACAAGTTTTCAGCCTACTTACCTTCGTCATTATTATCAAGCGACAATAAAGATAAACAAATTTAGAATAATAAATCGAATACACATTTGGAATTTTTATGAATATAACAGTAGTAGGTACAGGCTACGTAGGATTATCAAATGCTATGTTGCTCGCTCAGCATAACAAAGTGACAGCAGTTGATGTTATTCCAGAAAAAGTTGAATTGCTCAATTCAAAGAAGTCACCTATCGAAGATAAGGATATTGAAGACTTCTTATCTAACGAAAATATTGATTTTAAAGCTACGTTAGATGCCAAAAGTGCTTACAAAGATGCTGATTTTATTATTATTGCGACGCCTACTGATTACGATTCAAAAACCAATTATTTTAATACTCAAAGCGTAGAAAAAGTTATTGAACAAATACTTCTAGTAAATAAAACTGCTTTAATTATCATTAAATCAACGGTACCAGTCGGATATACTATTGAAGCAAGAAAACAATACTCTACCAATAATATTATTTTTTCTCCTGAATTTTTGAGAGAAGGAAAAGCTTTATACGATAATCTTTATCCTTCTAGAATTGTCATTGGAGAACAATCAGAACGTGCTCAGCTATTTGCAGACTTATTACTAGAAGGCGCTATAAAAAAAGAGGTGCCAATCCTTTTTACGAAATCAACTGAAGCAGAAGCTATAAAACTGTTCTCAAACACTTATTTAGCTATGAGAGTTGCGTATTTTAATGAATTGGACACTTATGCGCAGATGTTTGGACTTGAAACCAAACAAATAATTGAAGGCGTCGGCTTAGACCCTCGTATTGGTGATCACTACAATAATCCATCTTTTGGTTATGGTGGTTATTGCCTGCCTAAAGACACTAAGCAACTCTTAGCAAATTATCATGAAGTACCAAGCAACCTTATTAGAGCCATCGTTGACTCTAATAGAACTCGTAAAGATTTCATCGCGGATAAAATTATCGAGAGAAAACCACAAGTCGTTGGTGTGCATCGACTGGTCATGAAAAGTGGTTCAGATAATTTTAGAGCGTCTGCTATTCAAGGAATCATGAAACGTATTAAAGCAAAAGGCATCGAGGTAGTCGTCTATGAGCCTGTCCTAAAAGAAAAAGATTTCTTTAATTCACGTGTGATAGAGGATTTGGCAGAATTTAAAGCAATAAGCGATGTAATTATCGCAAACCGATTGTCAACTGATATACAAGATGTCTCGCACAAGGTGTTTACTCGCGATTTATTTGGGAGCGATTAATGAACATCTTAGTAACTGGTGCGGCAGGCTTTATCGGATTTCATATCATTAAAAAGCTATTAGAAAAAAACTGCTTTATTGTTGGTATTGATAACATCAATGACTACTATGATGTGGACTTGAAAAATGATCGCATAAAAGTACTAGTAGAAAACTCATCAACAGAGACTTTTAAATTTATTAAGCTTGATCTAGCTGATCGAGAAGCCATGTCTACTCTCTTTAGTCGTTACAAATTCGATATTGTTATTAACCTTGGTGCTCAAGCTGGTGTGCGTTACTCTATCGAAAACCCGCACGCTTATATGGATTCAAACATGGTAGGGTTTTTGAATGTACTTGAAGGTTGCCGACAAAGCAAGGTCAAGCACTTACTCTATGCCAGCTCAAGCTCTGTTTATGGTATGAATGTTAAGCAGCCGTTTAGCACTGGAGATCGGGTTGATTACCCTATTAGTTTATATGCTGCTACCAAAAAATCTAATGAGTTAATGGCGCATACTTATAGTCATTTATATAACATTCCAACAACTGGCTTGCGCTTTTTCACAGTTTACGGCCCTTATGGCCGACCTGATATGGCTTACTTTTCTTTTACCAAAAAAATACTTTCAGGGCAGCAGATCGATGTGTATAACAATGGTGTGATGCAACGGGACTTCACCTATATTGATGATATCGTTGAAGGCATCATTCGCCTTATTGATAAAATTCCTGTACCTCAAAAATCCTCCATTACTACAGCCCTAGCACCTTACAAGATATATAACATCGGTAATAATCAACCAGTAACGTTGCGCCGCTTCATTAGCGCTATTGAGCAAGCATGCGGTAAAAAAGCTAGAGAGAACTTGCTTCCAATGCAGCCAGGTGATGTACCGATCACTTATGCAGATATCGATGAGCTAACAACTGATATTGGCTTTAAACCTTCGATTAGTATTGAAGATGGTATTGCTAAGTTTGTAGAGTGGTATCGCTCGTATTATTCGTAAATCTTATTTGTATATCACTTTGGAATAGACTCATTGTTTCGCTAATACCAACTACCAACTACCAACTACCAACTACCAACTACCAACTACCAACTACCAACTACCAACTACCAACTACCAAC